>CAKUJL010000225.1 GCA_934661715.1 uncultured Oscillospiraceae bacterium
GCTGAGCGCTACTACGGCGGCGACCTCATCCCGGCCGCAACGCTCGACGCGGACTTCCAGATCAACTGTAACAAGACCGGCAATTATACCGGCAAGCTGATCGTCCAGTATGAGGACGCGAACGGCGAGCAGTACACGCAGGAGCTGGAGCTGCCGCTGACTGTCGCGGAGCCGCAGCCTGAGCAGAAGGAAGAACCTGTCACGCAGGCGGCAGTAACCGTCCCGCCCACGGACGATACCAGCGACACCACAACACCTCCCGCGGACGATACGCCCAAGACCGGCGGCATCTCCAAGGGCCTCCTGTGGGGCGCTGGCGGCGTGGCCGCAGTCGGCATTGGCGGCGGTGTGATCAGTGCCATCGTCAGGCATAAGCACGGACGGCGCGAAAAGGCGTATTACAGCCGCCGTCCCGGAGGACAGGGATGAGCATCACGGATCTGTTCCGCTTCGGGTTTATCAACCTCTGGCGGAGAAAAACGCGGACGTTCCTGACGGCGCTTTCCATGGCCATCGGCGTCATGTGTATCGTGGTGCTGATCTCCGTGGGCCTCGGCTATGAGCAGTCGTACCGCGAGAGCGTCGAGAGCATGGGCAGCCTCACCAAGATCGACGTGCGGCCCGCCGATGAGACGCTGCGGGACACGGTCGCGCTGCTCAACGACAAAGCGGTCGAGGCCATTAAGCAGGTCGACGGCGTGGAGGCTGTCACGCCGGTCGTCAATCAGGCGGTCTACATCAAATCCGGAAACTACGTCAACATGGTCACGCTTTACGGCATCGATCTTTCCACGGCGGCGAGCTTTCAGCTCGTGCCGCTTGAAGGAACGCTTCCCGGCGAGGGCGCGCGGCTCCAACCGGAGATCATGCTGACAGACGACGTTGCGCCGACGTTCTCCATCCCGGCCAATGACTGGGCCGACGCGGTGGACGCGAACGGCGACCCGCTGGTCGATCCGCTCTCAGCGGATATGAAGCTGACGTTTGACTATTCGAACCTTTCGGGCAAGCAGCAGGCCGACACCGACGGCCGCGCACTGCCACCCGGCAAGCTCTACCGGCTGCACGTCACCGGCGTATGCTCCTCACAGAATAACACCTACAGGACTGCGGCGTTTCTTGACCTTACGCGGATGCAGGAGCTGCTCGCGGCGAACGCGGACTTCCTCGGCAGCAGCGCAAGCACAGACAAAGACAGCGCAACTGCAAAAGCGGCAAAGGAGACCGGACCGACCTATGAGCTGGTCTGGGTCAAATGCAAGGACGTGGACGATGTGCAGCGTATCTCGAAGCTCATCCAGAAAAGCGGTCTGAGTACCTACTCGCTCAACGACATGCTGGAGACCGTCCGCACGCAGTCGCGGCAGATCCAGGGCGTACTCGGCGCCATCGGCGCGGTCGCGATGCTGGTTGCGGCCATCTGCGTGGCAAACACGATGATGATGTCGATCACAGAGCGCACACGCGAGATTGGCGTTCTGAAGGTGCTCGGCACGACGCTCGGCAATATCTCGGGTCTGTTCCTCATCGAAGCGCTGCTCGTCGGTGTGTTCGGCGGTCTGATGGGTCTCGGTCTGAGCTTTCTCATGCAAAAGGCGATCCCATTCCTGTTTGAAGAACAGCAGGTGCGCAGCCTCATCCCCGCGTGGCTTGCGGGATTTGGCGTGGCCTTCTCCGGTGTGATGGCGCTGCTTGCGGCGTTCATCCCAGCCAGAAACGCCATGCGTGTCAGCCCGAACGAAGCAATTCGGGCACAGTAAAGGAGGATATCACGATGAAAAAAGCACTCCATCGTTTCACCGCGCTGGCGCTGATCGTTGTGCTGCTGGCGGGTCTTTGCCTGCAGGCGTTCGCAGCATGGCCTGCGACGGGTAACACCAGCTCGGACTACTATTTGAATCCGGGTATTTTGCAAATTTCCGGAAAGCAGATGACTGAAAAAGCCACCAACGTCGGAGGATTTATCCGTCTGTATATGGTGCCAGAAGGATCGCTGTCCTCGGCTTATACAATGGCCCCGACCTCTATTGACTTTGGCGATCATTTGGCACAGAAGGACAATACGGCCGATTTGAAGCTGAATCAGGCTTACGATTTTTCCAAGCCCGTGCAATACAATATCACAGCGAAGGACGGTCGGACAGCGCCCGTTTTCGCACTGGCTGTGGAAGGCAGCGGCGCATGGACAGATGCAGAGAAGCAGGAATACCTCGGTATGGCAGAGCTGTTCGCAGATGGGCTCCATACGATCTGTCAGGCAATCAACAAAATTGAATCTTCGGAAGTAGCCGTAGGCTCTTATCATCCAGCCAATGCAAAAATGCTTTATCAGGTGGCATACTGGGTGAGCCGCAGCACCGCGAACTATGATGATCCAAGCGCGGGCATGGGCGGCAATCTGCTATTTGAGTCCTACGAGGACAAGTGGCAGACCGGAGGCAGCGAAGCTGTTTCGTTTATGCGCGAGTATCTGGAAAAGTACCTGGAACAGAAGACGGACAGCAGCTACTTCATGAAACCATCTGCCTTGAAAACCATCTATAAGCAGATTATTCCGCTCTATCTGGACTACGCGCTAAACAATCGCATTGCAGCGCCGGCCATCACCAAGGTTTCCATCGACGGCTCTGTCGGTGAAATCGACGCGGAAAAAAGCACCGTGACTGTTTATCTCCCGGCAGGTACAAATCTCAGCAATTTGAGTATAGACATCACGGCGGCAGACGGATGCAAGGTCCGCAACACAGCCGGTTCGATCGCATCGAAAAACCTTGCATATGCAGTGATACCGTATGACAAAGCCTACGGCACGGAATACACCGCTTTGCAAAAAACGTGGCGTGTGCAGATCAAGGAAGGTACGCCGCGCAACGAGGTCACGTCCTTCGGCATCACGGTGGGCGGCAAGACGCGCTATGCAACAATCGACCAGACGGCAAAGACGATCACGCTGAACCTGCCGGCCGGCACGGATCTCACGAAGCTCACGCCCATCATCGAGCACACCGGCACCAGCACGAGCATGGACGGCAAAACGCTGGACTTCACAAGTGCGCAGACGCTGACGCTCACCAACAGCAAATTTAACCTGACAACAAACTATATCGTCAAAGTTACGGCTAACGAATCCGATGAAAACCGTA
>CAKUJL010000226.1 GCA_934661715.1 uncultured Oscillospiraceae bacterium
TAATAGCTGTTTTCGTTATATTCCATGCTGCGCTCCTTTCGCGTTTGTAGATTTGACGAAACAGGGCCAAATTTGTTCCATGTTGTTATCATACCAGAAGCCGCGTAATTGCGGTAGTGGCATTCGCGGAAAATTTGTGATATACTCTTTTCACGCACTTTTATAAAAAGGAAGTTTTTCTATGACGACAAAGGAAATCGGCGAGCTGCGGCGAAGACTTCGCCCGGACCGCACCAATATGACCGCCGTGTGCGGCTGCTATGTTTCATCGAGCGGCGAAATTTTATCCACCTTCCGCGCCTCCATCGCCCTCATGAGTCAGGAGGACAAGGAAAGCTATCTGGGCCTTCTCCGAAAAGCCCTTTCGGGCACGCCGGATAAAAATCTCATCGACCTCAGCTTCAAGACAAGTCAGGTCGCGGACTCCGACGAGCACCGGCTTTTGATGGCGCTGCGCGACTCGGGGCTTGACGATGAAGAAGCGCTCGAAAAATTTTATAAGACCGTCATCGAGGCCCTGCAATCGGGCGAGCACTATCTGATTCTCCTTGGCCACGAACGCTATGACGTGCCCTTCAAGGCAAAAGACGGGGCGCATCTGGACGACGGCAGCGAGGTGTATTCCTACGTTCTTTGCGCCATCTGCCCCGTGAAGCCCGGAAAGGCCGCGCTTCGCTATGACGCGGAGGAAAAGGAATTTCACAATCAGGGCGGCGCGTACACGGTCGGCTCGCCGGAGCTGGGCTTTTTGTTCCCGGCGTTTGACGGGCGGCGGACGAATCTTTATAACTGCCTGTATTATTCCCACAATTTATCGAACAATCACCCCGAGCTCGTGCAGGCGCTTTTCAAGCTGGAGCCGCCCGAGCCCGCCGAAGCGCAGAAGGAGTCCTTTGGAGAGTTACTCAGCCAGTCGCTGGAGGATTCTTGCAGCCTGCCTCTTGTGCAGAAGGTGCACGAGCAGCTGCGGCAGAACATTGAGGCGCACAAGGAGCTAAAGTCCGACGAGCCGCTGGTCGTGAGCCGGCAGGAGGTCTCTGAGGTGCTTTCCACCTGCGGCGTGGAAGAGGCGAAGCTTGCCAAATTCAATGTCGAATTTGACCAGCACTTCGGCCCAGACGCGGCCCTTAGCCCGGCCAATTTGATTGACGCAAAGAAGTTCCAGCTCAAAACGCCCGACGTGACAATTCAGGTAAACCCTGAGCGGACAGATCTGGTGCAGACGCGCGTCATCGGCGGGGTAAAATACTTACTGATCTGCGCCGACGACGGCGTGGAGGTCAACGGCATTTCCGTTGACGTGGAGTGATCGAAAAATTGAGGCGGAAAAAGGAGAAAAAGCTATGAAACAGGCGCATATCTGTCTGGACGAGACGCTCGGCATCCGGTACGCGATTCTGCCCGGAGACCCGGCGAGACTCGACCGCATCGCAAAGGAACTCGAAAACGTGCGGGAGCTGGCGTATAACCGCGAGTTCCGCAGCCTGCGGGGAACGTACAAGGGTGTGGACGTGCTGGCGCTTTCGACCGGCATCGGCGGAAGCTCTGCGGGCATTGCCGTCGAGGAGCTTCACAACATCGGCGTGACAGCCGCCATCCGCATCGGCTCGTGCGGAGCCTTGCAGAAGGGCATCGGGCTGGGAGAGCTGATCCTGGTCTCCGGCGCGGTGCGCGACGACGGCGCGTCGAAGGCGTATGTGCCCGCGATTTTCCCGGCTGTTGCGGATTTTACGCTCTATGCCTGCTGCGTGGAGGCGGCCAAAAACGTCGGCGCGGTGACGCACGAGGGCATCTGCCACAGCCACGAGAGCTTTTACCACGAGGAAAACGAACAAGAGAGCGCCTTCTGGTCCAAAAAGGGCGTTCTGGGCGCGGACATGGAGACGGCGGCGCTTTTCACGATCGGCCGGCTGCGCGGAATGAAAACCGCGTCCATTCTCAATAACGTCGTGCTCTACGGCACGGACACCGCGGACGCCATCGGCGACTACGTGGGCGGCGAAAACGCCACGGCAAAGGGCGAGAGATTGGAGATTCTGACGGCGCTCGAGGCATTTTATCTGCTGGAAAAGGGGAAAAACGCATGAGAAAGCTGCTTTTGATCGACTGCTGCATCCGAAAAGAGGAGAGCCGCACAAAGCGCATCATGGACGCGTTTTTAAGCGCCGTGCCAGATGACTGCGCGGTCGAGCATCTGGTTCTGACGGAGGAAAATCTTGCGCCGCTCACGGGAGACTTTTTCGCCCAGCGGCAGCGCCTTCTGGAAAATCACGATTACGCGCACCCGCGCTTTCGCTACGCCAAACAGTTCGCAGCCGCCGACATCATTGTCATTGCCGCGCCGTTTTGGGATCTGGCGTTCCCGGCGCTTCTGAAAATATACATCGAGCAGGTGAGCCTTGACGGCATCACCTTTAGAGCAGATGAAACCGGCCTCGTGGGCCTTTGCCGCGCGACGGACATGGTATTTTTAACGGCAAGAGGCGGCTTTTATACGGGCGACGCCTTAGAGATGGGAAGCCGGTATTTAGACGCGCTTCACACCTTCTTCGGCATCGGCCGCTACCGCTGCATCGCCGCCGACGGCATGGACGTAGCAGGCTTCGACGCAAAAGCCGCGCTCGAGAAAGCGTGCGCCGAAGCCCGGGCGCTTGCCGGGGGGATTTGAGGATTTCAATAGGTGATGACAAAAAAGAGCCGTTTGATCGCGAGATCAAACGGCTCTATGCTTCTTTCAGCACCTGCAAACAGTAGGCTTTCAATTCTGGAATATCGTCTTTGATGATCTCCCAGGTGATCTCGGAATCGACCGTGCCATAGCTGTGCGCGACGATATTGCGCATGGCTTTGATTTTTCGCCACGGGATCGCATCGTGGCTGCTGCGGAAATCCTCCGTCAGTTTTCCGACCAGCTCGCCGATCTGAAGGATACAGAGCGCAGCTGCGTTGCGGTAAATGGCGTCGGTTTGGAAGGTATCGTAGCTGTCGCCAAATCGCTCGACGGTCTGCTCGATCTGCTCACAGTAGGAAACAATGTGTTCCAGAATACTGGCGTCGCGGTCAAGCCTCATACAGCAGTACCTCGTCTTTCTGAATACTGGACAGGAACCGCTCACTCAGGCTGCCAGTC
>CAKUJL010000227.1 GCA_934661715.1 uncultured Oscillospiraceae bacterium
GTAACGGAAGAGACAAAGGCAATGGTCAGGCGAAACATTTGCTATTTACTGAACATTTTCCTTCACTGCACTGCCTAGGGTGTATCTGAAAACTCCCAATGTGACCGGCAGCGAGGAGTTTTTGCGCTGAGCAAGACATTTTTCCGCAGGAATACTGACGTATTTCAAGGAAAAATGGCGCGGCGCAGCGTGAAAAGACCCGCTGTCCGGGTGCGTTGGGAGTTGGAAGAATACACCCTAAAAAAGCGGCCCGGATGGCTGCACCATTTGGGACGCTTTTGCATATCCTAAGCGTATCAAAACGGAAAGCGAGGGTTTTTCTATGGCGGTACGGCGGTATTTTCTCGGCGCGAACACGTCGAAGGGGTTCGTTTCTCTCTACAAGGACTTCTGCACGCCGGAGAGCGGCAATTTTCTGTACGTCATCAAGGGCGGGCCCGGCTGCGGCAAGTCGAGCTTCATGAAAAAAATCGGGAAGGCCGCAGAGGACGCGGGGCTGGACGTGGAGTACGTGCTGTGCTCGGCAGACCCGGAATCTCTGGACGGTGTGCTCATCCCCGCGTGGCATGTTGGCTATGTCGACGGCACAAGTCCGCACGTGATGGACGTTTCGCTTCCGGCGGCCTCGGGCGCGTATCTGGACCTGGGAAGCTTTTACGATGTGAAGGCCTTGAAGCCCAAGCGCGAGGCGCTGGCGGCGCTCAAGGAAAAATGCAGTGCGCAGTATGCCATCGCCTATAACGCCCTTTCGGAGGCGAAGCGGCTGCACGACGAAATGGAGGCCGTTTACAATCCGCATGTGGATTTTGACGGCGTTTACGCGCTGGCAAAGGAGCATATTTTACGCCTGCAAACGGAAAATTGACGTTGTAAACCGGAACGAAATGATGTAAAATAGGCACGAATAAAAGAAAACCCAAACATGGAGGATATACAAATGAAGAAACCCATCGTATTGGTCATTATGGACGGCGTTGGCCGCGGCGACGGTGGCCCCGGTGATGCCGTGAAGCAGGCAAACACACCGAACCTGGATAAGCTCATGGCCTCGTGCCCGATGACGTGGCTCAAGGCGCACGGCACCGCCGTCGGTCTTCCCACCGACGACGACATGGGCAACTCCGAGGTCGGCCACAACGCGCTCGGCTGCGGCCAGATCTATTCGCAGGGCGCAAAGCTCGTCGGCGAGTCCATTGAGACCGGCTCTCTGTATGCCTCGAAGACGTGGAACTGGCTGATCGCCAACTGCAAGGAAAACGGCAAGGCGCTGCACTTCCTCGGCCTTCTTTCCGACGGCAACGTCCATTCGAACATTTCCCACCTCGTCGCCATGCTCAAAAAGGCACGCGAAGAGGATGTCAAAAAGGTCTACTGCCACATTCTGCTCGACGGACGCGACGTTCCGGCAACGTCGGCGCTTGAGTATGTCGACCAGCTGGAGACCGTTCTGGCCTCTCTCAGTGATGCGGAGCACGAATACAAGATCGCGTCCGGCGGCGGCCGCATGGTCATCACGATGGACCGGTACGAAGCAAACTGGCCGATGGTCGAAAAGGGCTGGCGCACGCACGTTCTGGCAGAGGGCCGTCAGTTTGCATCCGCCAAGGAAGCCATCGAGACCTACCGCGCGGAAAATCCCGGCATGATCGATCAGGATCTTCTTCCGTTCGTCGTCGCCCACGACGGAACGCCCGTCGCAAAGATCGCAAACGGCGACAGTGTCATCCTCTTTAACTTCCGCGGCGACCGGGCGCAGGAAATTTCCCTCGCCTTCGACCGCAAGGACTTCACGCACTTTGACCGTCCGGGCTACACCGGCGCGGACTTTGCCGGTATGCTGGAATACGACGGCGACCTCAAGATCCCCGAGCACTATCTCGTCGAGCCGCCCGTCATCAAAAACACGCTGACCGAGGTTCTGTGCAAGGCGGGCGTTCATGAGTACGCCGTCTCCGAGACGCAGAAATACGGCCACGTCACCTACTTCTGGAACGGCAACCGCTCCGGCAAGGTCGACGAAAATCTCGAGGTCTACGAGGAAATTCCGTCCGACGTCATCCCGTTCGAGCAGGCCCCGGCGATGAAGTCCGTCGAGATCACCGACCATCTGGTCGCGGCGATGGAATCGAAGAAGTTCGAGTTCCTGCGCTGCAACTACCCCAACGGCGACATGGTCGGCCACACCGGCGTCATTCCCGCCGTCATCTCCGCGATGGAGTCTGTCGATCAGGCGTTGGGCAGAGTCATGGAAGCCGCCGACAAGTACGGCTACACCCTTCTCATCACCGCCGACCACGGCAACGCCGATCAGATGCTGGAAACGAAGAAGGGCAAGACCTCTATCCGCACCGCCCATTCTCTCAACCCCGTTCCCTTCATCATCTACGACAAGGACAATACGTTCGAGATCAAGGACGGCAAGTTCGGCCTTTCGAACGTCGCGCCCACGGTCGTCAAAATGATGGGCCTCGAGGCTCCCTCCTGCTGGCAGGAGAGCATGATCTAAAATATCTGGGAAAAAGCGGGGCTTTTTCCCAAAAGGCTGCGCCTCGACTACGCGCAAGGTTTTTGCGCTCTGCGCAAAAACCTCACACTTGCGAGGCGATAGGAATTTTTACCCGCAAGGGGTACGCGACATCCGTAAGCGGTAAAACCGCTAACGGCTGTCCTGTCCGGTCGAAGGCCGCCGCCGGATAAAATGGATTTCCATTTTATTTCGCGTCTGCGGACGCGAAACTCTACGAGGTATTATAGAAGAAAACCGCCGCGAGATGCGTTCTTGCGGCGGTTTCTCTCTGGTTTTCATTGCATTTCCTGATAAAATCTGCTATACTGGAAGCGATTTTTGGCCGGAAGGAGGCTTTTCATGCGATTGACCAAAAAGCAGAAGATCACCCTCGGCGCGGTCGCCGCGGTTTTTCTGGCGCTTCTGATTTTCCTCGGCAGCTGCAACCGCAAGCTCGTATCGAAAGAGCCCGCGCAGCCGGACGTTCTGCCCGAGCCTTCCGCCGCGGAAACCACCGCAGAAGATACCCAGCCGCAGCTTCCCGAGCCGGTCCAGACGCAGCGCTCCATTTCGGCCCCCATGGGAGAC
>CAKUJL010000228.1 GCA_934661715.1 uncultured Oscillospiraceae bacterium
ATGCAGAACGCGCAGTGGTTGTCGCAGCCCTCGGCAATGCGCAGGTACGCATAGTGCTCGGGCGTGGTCAGAATGCGCTGCGGCTCCTGTAATTTTGCGTTGATGTCGCCGAATTCGCTCACGAGTTCTCCCTTGAGCACCTTCCCGACCGCCGAAACGATGTCGTAATACGAGCCCGTGCCCAGAACGCCGTCGACCTCGGGCATTTCCTGCACGATCTCCATCTGATAGCGCTGGGCAAGACAGCCGGTCACGAGAATTTTCCCGACGCGGCCTTCCTTCTTAAGTTCTCCCATCGCCAGAATGTTGTCGATGGCCTCGGTCTTCGCGGCCTCGATGAAGCCGCAGGTGTTGATGATGACGAGATCGGCCCCGTCGGGGTCCGGCAGAATCTCATATCCCGCCACGCGCAGCAAAAAGAGCATCTGCTCGGCATTGACCTGATTTTTGGCGCAGCCCAGGCTGATCATGCCAATGGTTTGGCTCATTGCGTGTCCTCCCATGTATCCTCCGGAAGCGCCGCCTCAAACCGGCGCAGACCTTCCTGAATGTCGTGATAGCTGTGGCCGCGCCGTAAAAGTGCGTCCACGGTTTTTTTGATAAGCTTGTCGTCAAGCGGCTTGCCCTCCAGCTTCCGGCGCAGAAAGGTGTCGATCGCACCGTCCATTTCGCCGAGCTCCTTGAGCGCCTCTTCCCAGAATTCTTTGGGTATGCCTTTTTCATAGAGAATGTTCTTCGCTCTCGCCCGGCCGTAGCCGCGAAGGGCCGCGGATCTGACGAGCTGCTTCGCCGTTTCCAAATCGTCGATGAGGTGCAAATCCTCCAGCCACGAAATTGCTTCTTCGGCGTCCTCCTCGCTCTCGCCCTTCTGGACAAGGCGCTTTTGAAGCTCCTTTTTGGACAGGCCGCTTGCCGTTAAAATGCGCACGGCGCGTTCCTTGCACGAGGCCAGACTCTGCGCGTTCTCGAGCGCGAGAAAGTCCTCCGGCGAGACATCCGCACCGATGTTCAGGCCGAGCTCTACGACCTTGAAGGCCGGCGCTTTGAGGCGCTTGCCGTCGTCAAAAATCAGCCGCAGGTAATTTGGAGAATCCAGCGGCTCGATTTTCTCAAGTTTCATCGCTGAAGTCGTCCGCCGAGACGCTTACCGCCTTTGCGGCCGGTGCGATCGGGGGCTTGGCGCGGCTGCCCTGTAATTTCCACATGTTGTCGCGCACCTCCTGTTCGATGCGGTCGGCAACGTCGGGGTGCTCCTGCAAATAGAGCTTCGCGTTGTCCCGGCCCTGGCCGATGCGCTCGTCTCCGATGGAGAACCAGCTGCCGGACTTGTTGATAAGCTCCAGCTGCACGGCAAGATCGACCAGCTCTCCCCACTTGGAGATGCCTTCGCCGTACATGATATCGAAAATGGCCTCTTTGAACGGAGGCGCGACCTTGTTCTTGACGATCTTCGCCCTTGTGCGGTTGCCAACGATCTCGGTGCCGTTTTTGATGGCTTCCGTTCTGCGGATGTCGATACGAACGGAGGCGTAAAACTTCAGCGCGTTGCCGCCGGTGGTGGTCTCGGGATTTCCGTACATGACGCCGATCTTCATACGAAGCTGGTTGATGAAGATAACGACGCAGTTCGTCTTCGAGATATTGCCCGCGAGCTTCCGAAGCGCCTGCGACATGAGCCGCGCCTGAAGGCCGACGAAGGTATCGCCCATTTCGCCTTCAATTTCCGCTCTCGGCGTGAGCGCCGCGACAGAGTCCACGACCACGACGTCCACTGCGCCCGAGCGCACGAGCGCGTCTGTAATTTCCAGCGCCTGTTCGCCGGTGTCCGGCTGGGAGACGAGCATGGAGTCGATATCGACGCCGATCCTTGCCGCGTAATCGGGGTCCAGCGCGTGCTCCGCGTCCACGAAGGCGACCTCGCCGCCGCGCTTCTGGGCCTGCGCCACGATGTGAAGCGCCAGCGTCGTCTTGCCGGAGGATTCCGGGCCGTAGATCTCGATGATTCTGCCCTTGGGCACGCCGCCGATGCCGAGCGCGGCATCCAACGCCAGAGAGCCCGTCGGGATCGCTTCCACGTTCATTTCCGGGCGGTCGCCGAGACGCATGACCGTGCCCTTGCCGAAGTTCTTTTCGATCTGGGAGATCGCCGTTTCCAGCGCTTTTTTCTTGTCGCTCAGCGGAGCGTCCTGCTTTTTCTTCTCAACTGCCATCGTCAACAGCCTTCCTTTTCTGTTTTTCTACAGTATATCACAGGTGTTCGTATAAATCAAACGTTTGTTTGAAATTATTTTTCTGCATCAAAAATCCGGCTTTCTCGCCGAAACAGCCCTTGTGATGCCGCGTAAATCCCTGCGGAAATTGATCTCCTCGTAGCCCGCCTGCTCGAGAAGCTTGCCGAGCGCATCTTCCTGCGACAGGCCGAACTCGAAGCAGACCGTGCCGCCGGGACGCAGCGCCGCGTCAAAATTTTTGAGGATCGCCCGGTAAAAATCGAGTCCGTCCGCGCCGCCTTCTAAGGCCAGATGCGGCTCATACGCCCAGACGGAGACCGGAAGCTCGGTCATTTCCTTCGTCGTGATGTACGGCGGGTTCGAGACGAGCACGTCGAACTGCCCGAGAAACTTTGCCGCGGGCTGCAAAACGTCGACCGAGAACGCCGTCACGCGGTGCTTGAGCCGGAGCTTCGTCATATTCTGCCGCGCCACGCGAAGGGCCTTGTCCGAAATGTCGGCAAGCGTCACGCGTGCGCTTTCGACCTTATACGCGACCGCAAGGCCGATGCAGCCCGAGCCTGTGCACAGGTCTAAAACCCGCTGCGGCGCGGGATAGTCGCGGGCCGCCTCAATGGCAAGGTCGGTCACGGCCATCGTATCGTCGCGCGGAATCAGAACGTCCGGTGTGACGGTAAGCGGCAAGCCGTAAAAGCTCCACTCGCCGAGAATATAGGCAAGGGGCTCTCCTGCCAGAACGCGGGATAGAAAGCCATTCAGCTTTTCTTCGATGGCCTCCGAGGCGTATAATTCGCGGTCAGCAAGCAAAGACGCGACCGTTTTTCCGGACGCGAGGGCCAGAAGCTCTCT
>CAKUJL010000229.1 GCA_934661715.1 uncultured Oscillospiraceae bacterium
ATCTCGCGCGGAATCATCGGGATCGTGCTCGACGTGTCATACAATACCCCCTCCGGCATCGGACATTCATACGAATGCTCCCACGCGAGCCAGCCGCCGAAGTGCGCGGCAATGACCTGCAAATCGGGAACCTGCCGCAGAAGGTTCAAAAGCCGCTCGGGCGTGGAATAGTCGTACCGGTTATCTCCCATGTGGAACAGAACCGGCAGCCCCAGCCGAGCTGCCTTCCGGTAGACCGGAATGCCGCACGGCTCGTCGATGGGCACCTTCTGAAAATCCGGATGCACCTTGAGCCCCCGGATCCCGAGCGCCTTCGCCCGCTCAAGCTCCTCCTCCGCGCCGTCCATGCCGGGGAAGATCGACCCGAACGCGATCGCGCCCGGCACGTCCTTCGCCGCCTGCGGCAGAAAATCGTTGATGCTGCGCACCTGATGCGCGCTCGTCGCGGAGTTGCTCATGACAAAGCGCGTGATCCCGGCCTCGTGCTCGAATCGCACCATGTTTTCCGCTGTCGCCGGATGGCAGGCGACGTCCATGCCGCCGTAAAACGCGCTGATGGAGGCCGGCGCCTTGTCGGCCAGCTTCTCCGGGAAGATATGCGCGTGAATGTCCGCTACCTTCATCATTTGTTCCTCTGTCTCTCCGGCGCGCAGGTTCTCGCGCCTTTTTCGATGCAATATTATACCACGCAACCGAACACCATACAAGTATCCAAGCGTCCAAATTCCAACGCTAAACTCCTAAGAAAACGGTAAAAATCCCCGAATGCGCCGCATCCGGGGATTTTGCCGTTATAGAATCTTTCGGCCGGAGACGAATTTCGCCGCGATATTGCGCTCGTCTGCCAGATACACCATGCGCTCGAGCCGCGCGCGCGGAGAAAGCGGCTGCGGGTGCTCCAGGCTCTCATCGTCCAGCACGACCGCGTCGAGCTCGAAGCCATCGAGGAACGAGCCGACCTTGCCGAAGAACTGTCCGCCGCCCATCGTGGCAAGATAAAACGCCCGTTCAAAGCTCAGAGGCTTCACGCTCTGGTCCAAAAGCCGCCAGCGCAGTTTGGAGGCCTGAATGGCGTGCATCATCGCCCGGAGCATGCTCTCGTGGCTGCCGCCCGCGACGTCGGTTGCAAGTCCCACGTGAAGGCCGCGGTCGATGAACTGATTAACCGGCGCGACGCCGGAGGCCAGATTCATGTTCGATTCCGGCGAGTGCGCGATGTAGACACCGTTTTTGAGCATCATCTCCTGCTCGGCCTCGCTTGAGTGCACGCAGTGCGCCATGATGCAGGGATACGAGCCTCCGAACATGCCGAACTGGTCATACGCGTCGCCGTAGAATTTCGAGCGCGGACAGAGCTCTTTGACCCACTCAATCTCGCCGAAATTCTCCGACAGATGGCTCTGCACCGGAAGATCAAACTTCGCGCGAAGACGCGACAGGGCATACATCAAATCGTCCGTACACGAGGGAATGAAGCGCGGGGTCAGAATGGGCTTTGTGCGCGTGAAGCGGTCTCTGGCCTCGATGACCCAGCGCTCGGTGTCGCGGATGGCCTGATTGGTGGAAATTTCGCGAAGATACGCCGGGCAGTTGCGGTTCATGTTGACCTTGCCGACGTAGGTATCGAGCCCCGCGTCCTCGAGCTTTTGCATGAGAAGAAGCGTCGCGGGAAGGTGGAGCGTTGCGAAAATGCACGCCCGCGTGGTCGTGCTGGCCTTCAGGCGCGAAACAAAGCTCTCATACGCGGCTTCGGCATACGAAGGGTCTTCGTATTTCGACTCCTCCGGGAAGGTATAGGTGTTGAGCCAGTCGAGAAGCTCTAAATCCATGCCGAGGCCGCGGAAGGAAAACTGCGGCGCGTGGACGTGCAGGTCGGTCATGCCGGGGATAATGAGCTTCCCGGAGTAGTCGAGCACTTCTAAATCACGAAAGCGCTCGGGCTTCTGCCGGAAAACGCCGGCGCATCGGCCGCCGCGGCACAAAAGCCAGCCGTCTTCTAAAACTTCAATGGTATCGGGGCTGCTGCTGTAAAGAAGCGTCCCGCGCAGAAAATACGGTGTTTGCATCGTAAAAAACCTCTTTTTTGCCCGCGCGGAAAAAAGGCGCGGCGATCTTGTCCTTATCATACCATGTTTGCTTCCCGTTTTCCACGTTCGCCTTTCGTCAAACTTCACGAAATCCGCCTGCCTCGTCTGCGCAAAAGGACGGTCGGTCGAAAAACCTAAAAATTTTTTAGTTCCGTTGTGAAAGCCGTACAGTTCTGCCGAAAAAGCGGCGGGCAGGATGAACAATTTTGACGAACGGTTTTCGTGCAGAGCTCACAAAGACCGCGAAAACCTGAAAATTTGTTAGGTCAACATGGCCGAATACACGCAAAAGAGCACAAAAACTAAATATTTTTTTGAAAGGGGATTGCATTCTTTGCATAAATCATGTAGAATGAAGGCAATGATGGAGCTGCAAAAATTTTTTCTTTTTTTGCTCCGCTCATCGCAACAAATTTAGGAGGAATCGCTAAATGAAAAAGATCATCGCCCTGCTTCTGGCTCTGGTAATGGTTTTCGCGATGGCTGCCTGCGCGTCCAACACGACGACGACCACCGAGACCAAGACCGAGACCGCTGCTGAGACCACCACCACCGAGGCTGCCACCGAAGAGACCGCCGAGCCCGCCGCAGAAGAGACTGCCGCCGCTCCCGCCGACTTCAAGGTTGGCTTCATCATGCTCCACGACGAAAACTCCACCTACGACCTGAACTTCATCAACGGCGCGAAGGAAGCTGCCGAAGCTCTGGGCGTGGAGTACGTCATCAAGACGAACGTCCCCGAAGGTCAGGAATGCTACGACGCCGCGGCTGACCTTGCCGACGCCGGCTGCAACATCGTCTTCGCCGACTCCTTCGGCCATGAGGACTACATGATCCAGGCCGCGAAGGAATTCCCGGATGTCCAGTTCTGCCACTCCACCGGCACGAAGGCGCACACCGAGAACCTCGCCAACTACCACAACGCTTTCGCCTCCATCTATGAAGGCCGCTACCTCGCCGGTATCGTCGCCGGTATGAAGCTCAA
>CAKUJL010000230.1 GCA_934661715.1 uncultured Oscillospiraceae bacterium
GCGAGTTCGTGCCCAGACACACCGGACCACTGTAAAACGGTAAAGAAAAAGACGGCCATGGGCCGTCTTTTTCTTTGTATAGGGGGATCGAAGGAAGGGAAAGAATCGAAGGGAAGGATGGATCAATCGGAATTGGGGCCCGGCCACTGGCAGGCTTTTAAGTCAACGCGGCCGTCGGGAAGGAACGGGACGCCCTCCTGCTCCAGAAGCGACCGGCGAAGCTCCGCGTATCCGCCGCCTGCGATCGAGCCGTCGGCTCTTACCACGCGCTGCCACGGAAGCTCGTCCGGACAGCGGCGCATGGCCCAGCCGACCTGCCGCGCAGAACGAGGAGCGCCGAGCTGCCACGCGATCTGGGAATAGGACGCGCACGAGCCTTTTGGGATCTGCCGGACGAGGGCGTAGACCGCCTCAAAGAAGGATGCGTTTTCCATGGGCATTATGAGGCGCGCACGGCTTTTTTGCGGTGATGCTCGCCGTAGAGATAGCGGTAGTCACAGCGCAGAATGTGCCGGATGAACGGGACGCACAAAACGAGGTCCGCCGCGATCCAGGCTGCCGGGTCCGCCGCGCACAGGGCGTAAAACGCCAGAGGACTTGCCTCCGCGCTCACCACGCCGCCCGCGACAGCCGCCGGAAGGAACGTGCTGACGGCGATCCGCGCCACCAGCTCCGCCGCACCGGCTCCGAGCGTGAACTGCGCCTCGCCGATGCCCTGGTCGCAGTTTCGCATGAGGAAGATGAGGCCGAGGAACACATACATCGCGTAGTCGACGTAGAGAATCGAGTTGCCGTAGCGGATGGTATCGGGGGTAATTTTGTCGGCGCTGAGGAAAATGTGGAAATACGTGTCGCCGATGCTTAAAAGCATGCCGATACCGACACTCAGAAGGGCGAGACTCGTCATGATGATCGCCGACTGGATGGCGCCGGAGCGGATGCGCTCGTGCTTTCCCGCGCCGAGATTCTGCGCCGTGAAGCTCGTCAGGGCCGAGCCGAAGGCGTTGAGCGGCGTCATGGTGAGGTTATTGAGCTTGCTGGCCGCGCCGAAGCCGTTCTGCGCCGCGTTCGAGACGATGAGACCCGCCTGCATGTCGAACTGCACGACGACGGACTGCATGGTAATGATGCCGATGGACAGAACGGAAAACTGAAGGCCGAGCGGGATGCCCTGCGCGATGTGCTGGAGGAGATCTTTTTTCGTGATGGCGAAATCCTCACGGTGCAGCCGCAGCTCGGGGTATCTGGCGAAGGCGTAGACAAAGCACGCCACCGTGCTGATCAGCTGCGCCAGAACCGTCGCGATCGCCGCACCGGCCACGCCCCAGTGGAACGAGATGATGAAAAGCAAGTCAAGACCCACGTTCAGGATCGTCGAAAACAGCAAAAATGCCAGCGGCGTCACCGAGTCTCCCATCGCGCGGAGGAACGAGCAGATGAAGTTATAAAACAGCTGCGCACCGATACCGGCGAAGATGACCGCGCAGTAGGTGTAGGCCGCGGTGTAGACCGTGCCGCTTTCGGGTGTGACGTTGAGCCACGAGAGCATGGGATTGAGAAGTGCCAGCGCCAGCGCCGTCAGAATCGCGGTCAGCGACGCGGAAAGGACGATCTGCGTGGCAAGCGACCGCCGCACGCCTGGCTGGTTGTGAGAGCCGACGTTGCACGAGGTGATGACGCAGAAGCCCGCCGACACGCCGAAGGCAAACTGCAAAAAGACGTAGACAATGGACGTGGTGTCGTTGACGCCCGCGACCTCCTGCGCCGAAAGCGTCTGGCCGACGATGGCCGCGTCGCTGATCGAATAGACCTGCTGCAGCAGATACGATAAAATAATGGGGAAGGAAAACCGCAGCACGGTCTTCCAGCACGGGCCTTCTGTCAGATCAATCGGCCGGAACAGGGCCCGAAGTCCCCGGGATTCTGCGGAACGGTTCATAAACATGCTCCTTGCATATCGGAAAATCAATTGGATTCTTTCAAGTTCCGAGCAATTATAGACCGTGGGCCGCGAAAATGTCAAGAGAAAAGCGAATGGAATTTTGGTAGAATTACATAACTTGAAACGTAAAGATTTGTGCAGAATGACAAAGCTAAGACGAAGAACCGCGCCGGTTCGGAAAAGACGGCGTTTTTGGGCATTCGCGCGAAATTGACCGGCGTTTTTTTGGAAAATGCGGTTGAAAAAGTGTCCGGCGTTTAGTATAATGACCACAATAAGGGAGTAGTCGGCACCTTTGTGCGGCGCGGTCAACAAGCTGAGGGATCCCTCTGGCCGCGCCTGAAATGACGAGACTTATCTGTTTCAGGGAGGACAGATAGGTCTGTTTTTTTGTCCAAACGCCGATAAAAACGAATGAAGGGTTGCAAGGTAATATGGATTTTTTGGAACTGATCGTGCTGGCGATCGGCCTTTCGATGGACGCGTTCGCGATCTCCATCTGTAAGGGCCTGTCTGTGGAAAAGCTGGAAAAGAAGCACATGGTCATCACGGGCCTGTGGTTCGGCGGGTCGCAGATGGCGATGCCGGTCATCGGCTATTTTGTGGGCGGGAGCTTCTACGAGGCCATCCAGAGCGTGGACCACTGGCTGTCGTTTGCGCTGCTGCTGCTCATCGGCGTCAACATGATCAGAGAGTCGATGGGCAAGATCGAAAAGCTCGACGCGTCGTTCTCGCCGAAGGCCATGTTCCCGCTGGCGATCGCGGACTCCATTGACGCGCTGGCGGTCGGCGTGACGTTCGCCTTCCGGCAGGTGCCGCTGGTTCCGGCCGTCCCGGTCATCGGCGCGACGACATTCCTGTTCTCCGCCGCCGGTGTGTGGATCGGCAACCGCTTCGGCGCGAAGTATAAGTCGAAGGCAGAACTGACGGGCGGTATTGTCTTAATTGGAATAGGGCTGATCATTCTGCTTCAGGATCTGGGGATTCTTTGACCTACTTCCTGCGCACGCCCCCCTCAGCCCCCGGCGTTTTATGCAGAGCAGAATTATGCACCGCACCACCAAAGGCTCCTTTGTGTAAAGGGAGCTGTCAGCGAAGCTGACTGAGGGATTGTGC
>CAKUJL010000231.1 GCA_934661715.1 uncultured Oscillospiraceae bacterium
GCGTCACGGTCTATGGGCTCGATACCAGACAGGAAGAAAATCTGCTTGCCATCCGCCAGCAGGTCGGCATGGTGTTTCAGAACCCGGACAACCAGATTGTCTCGAACGTTGTAGAAGAGGACGTGGCCTTTGCGCCGGAGAATCTCGGCGTTCCCTCGGAGCAGATTCAAAAGCGCGTGGACAACGCGCTGGAGGCGGTCGGTATGTCGGCCTATAAAAAGCATGCGCCGCATCTTCTCTCCGGCGGCCAGAAGCAGCGCGTGGCGATTGCAGGCGTGCTTGCCATGCAGCCGAAGACGATTGTTCTCGACGAGCCGACGGCAATGCTCGACCCGCAGGGCCGGCAGGAGGTGGTCTCCATCGTGGAAAAGCTCAGCCGGGAGCAGGATATCACGGTTGTTCTCATCACGCATCACATGGATGAGGCGGCGGTAGCCGACCGGGTGGTTGCGATGGACGATGGAAAGATCATCGCCGACGGTACGCCGAAGGAGGTCTTCACGCAGATCGAGCTTCTGCAAAGCGTGGGCCTGACGGTGCCGCACACGACACAGCTGTTAAACGCCCTGCGCAACGACGGCTGCGAGCTTCCGCTGGACGCACTTTCGGTCGACGAGTGCGCGGAAGCGATCTACCGGGAAATTTTACGGGCGAAGGCCTGAGTTTTGGAGGATAAACGGTTGGAGCCTGTATTGCAAGTCAAGGATCTGTCCCATGTCTACGGCGAACAGACGCCGTTTGAGCATGTGGCGCTGGACAAGGTGAGCCTGTCCATTTACAAGGGCGAGTTCGTCGGTCTCATCGGGCACACCGGCTCGGGAAAATCGACGCTCATCCAGCATATGAACGGCCTCCTGAAGCCCTCGAGCGGGCAGGTGCTGTTTGAAGGAAAAGACGTGTGGTCGGACGCGAAGCTGACGCGGCAGCTGCGGTTTCACGTAGGTCTGGTATTTCAGTACCCGGAGTATCAGCTTTTTGAAGAGACGGTCTTTCAGGACATCGCCTTCGGCCCGAAAAACATGGGTCTTGCCGAAGACGAGATCAAAGATCGCGTGCACAGAGCCGCGGGCTTTGTCGGCATTTCGGAGGTGGACCTCGAAAAATCGCCGTTCGATTTATCGGGCGGACAGAAGCGAAGAGCCGCCATTGCGGGCGTGATCGCGATGGAGCCGGACGTTCTCATTCTCGACGAGCCGACGGCAGGCTTGGACCCCGCGGGCCGGGAGAGCATTCTGGAGAACATCCGGGCCTATCAGGCCGCGCAGGGCGCTTCCGTCGTGATGGTCAGCCACTCGATGGAGGAGATCGCGTCCAATGTCGACCGGCTTCTTGTGATGAACGATTCCAGGCTCGTCATGGACGCGTCGCCGTCTGAAGTTTTCGCCGAGCCCGACAGGCTTGTGCACATGGGCCTTGCCGTGCCGAAGGTGACGCAGATTTTACTGAAGCTTCGCGAACTCGGGCTGGACGTTCCGGCGTCGGCCTTTACCGTGGAGCAGGCGGAAAAGCTCCTGCTGCCGCTTCTGAAAGGGGGAAAGGCCGTATGCTGAAGGATGTAACGCTCGGCCAGTATTTCCCGGGCGAGACCGCGGTACACAAAATGGACCCCCGGACGAAGCTGGTGCTCGTCATCGTATACATTGTGGCGCTGTTTCTGGCAAAGGGCGCGGTTTCCTACGCCGTTGTCGCGCTGTGCCTGCTCGGCGTCATCTGGATCTCGAAAATTCATCTGAAGGTCATTCTCAAGAGCCTGAAGCCGCTGCTCCTGATTATCATTCTGACGGCGGTTCTGAACCTGTTTTACGGGTCTGGCGAGCCGCTGGTGCAGTTCTGGATCTTCAAAATTACGAAGCAGGGCATTGAAAACGCCGTTTTCATGGTGCTGCGCATTGCGCTTTTGGTCGCGGGCACGTTCATGCTGACCTACACCACGAGCCCCATCGCGCTGACAGACGGCCTCGAGAGCCTGCTGAGCCCGCTGAAAAAAATCGGTGCGCCGGTGCACGAATTATCCATGATGATGTGCATCGCCCTGCGCTTTATCCCCACCCTCATTGAGGAGACCGACAAGATCATGTCCGCCCAGAAGGCCAGAGGCGCGGATTTTGAGTCCGGCAATCTTCTGTCTCGCGCCAAGGCGCTCATTCCCATCCTCGTGCCGCTGTTCATTTCGGCCTTCCGCAGAGCCGACGAGCTGGCCACGGCGATGGAGTGCCGCTGCTACCACGGAGGAGAAGGAAGAACGAAGCTTCACGAGCTGCGCTATCAAAGACGAGACTTCATTGCGTATTTCCTCGGCGCGGTGATGCTCACTGGCGTGATCGTGCTGCGGAAATTCGGCTTGTAATTGGGAGGGTCGTATGAGAAATATCGCCCTGACGCTTCGCTACCTCGGCACGGCCTATCACGGCTGGCAGGTGCAGAAAAACGATATCACCGTCGGCCAGACGCTGGAAAAAGCCGCGGCGATGGTCGTGGGCCACAAGGTGCACATCACCGGCTGCGGCCGGACAGACGCCGGCGTGCACGCAAAGGTCTACGTCGCCAATTTCCGCACCGACGCGCGGATCCCGGTCGACCGCATTCCGTATGCTTTTAACACGCACCTGCCCGGAGACATCGTCGTCACCGGCGCGATGGAGGTGCACGACGGGTTCAACGCCATCGGCTCGTGCGTCAAAAAGGAATACACCTATCTCATCTACAATTCGCCCATCAAGGACCCGTTTTATGTGAACCGTGCGTGGTTTTACCCCAAGCACCTCGACGAGGCGGTCATGCAGAGGGCTGCGCAGCAGTTTGTCGGCACGCACGATTTTGCCGCCGTCCGTTCGGTCGGCACGGAGGTCAAATCCACCGTGCGCACGGTGTACCACTACGAGGTCGAGCGCGACGGCGAGCTCATTTCCCTTCGCGTCTGCGCCAACGGCTTTCTTTACAACATGGCCAGAGCGATGGCCGGAACGGTCGTTTACGCCGCGGAAGGGAAGTTCCCGCCTTCGGAGGTGGCGAATATCCTCGCCAACAAAGACCGCAAGGC
>CAKUJL010000232.1 GCA_934661715.1 uncultured Oscillospiraceae bacterium
GGCTGTCTGTGGCCCTGGAGGGACTTGGAGTCCTTCTTCGGACGGTACTTGAAGACGCGGATCTTCTTGCCCTTGCCGTTCTTCAGAACCTTCGCCTCAACCTTGGCGCCGTCGACAACGGGAGTACCGAACTTGGAGTTCTCACCGTCGACAACTGCCAGAACCTGATCGAAAGTCACGGTCGTGTCAGCCTCCGCCGCGAGCTTCTCGATGTAGATCACATCGCCCTCTTTGACGTTGTACTGCTTACCGCCGGTAACGATAATAGCCTGCATAGTCATTTGCACCTACCTTTTTTGTAGACTCGCTCTGAAGGCGTGGCCTCTTGTCCAACTTTCTGCCTCTTCGATGCGGCCTAGAAATTATATCATCCGCAAGGCCCCTTGTCAAACACTATTTTGCGTTTTTTCCCGCTTTTCGCAAAGTTTTTTCGGGTTTTGCGCGTCAGCCGTCGAGCCGTCTCACCGGGGCGCAGATCTCCCCCAGACACTCGCCGGCTTCCATCGATAGTTCCATATTTTTTGCAAGATCGGCAAGCGTCAGATAGCCCACGAGGCCGCCCTGCCCGGTGACGGGAAGCCTTCTCACCTGCTCTTTTGCCATCAGCTGCGCCGCCATCGAAACGTCCATGTTTTCAGGGACGCTCACCAGTCTTCTCGTCATCACGCTTCCGACGCGCACGCTCCCGGCGTTTTTGTCCGCGGCCAGACACCGGACGACCAGATCCCGGTCCGTCACCATGCCCGATAAGCTCCCATCTAACCTGCGCACGGGAAGGCTTCCGAGATTGTACCGCGCCATGAGCCTCGCCGCGACGTCCGCCGACTCGTATTCGCCCACGCAGATCACATTTTTCGTCATGCAGTCCTTGACCTTCATACGTACCTCCAGAAGTAGGAAGCTCCGGATCGATCAGCAGGAGCGGACGGCGAGAGATTTTTCGTCAAGGCAAGGTTTGGAAACGCAGGAAGGCTTTGCGCCTTTCCAGTTTTCAAACCGCGGCATTGGCGGAAAAGATCCGGCGTCCGCCGCAGATGATCGATTCGGAGTTTTCTTAATAAAAGCTCCGGCAGCAGCGCTGCCGGAGCCTTGCTTATGGAGATTGTACCCAGGTTTCGGGGATGTAAACCTTATTTGCCGGAGAGCTTGCGGTCGATGGCTTCGGCAGCCTTCTTGCCCGCGCCCATGGCGAGGATGACGGTCGCAGCGCCTGTGACGGCGTCGCCGCCTGCAAAGACGTTCTCGCGCGTGGACATTTCGTTCTCGTCGACGATGATGCCGCCCTTCTTGTTCGTTTCCAGACCCGGCGTCGTGGAGCGAATCAGCGGGTTCGGGGACGTGCCGAGGGACATGATGACGGTGTCGACATCGAGAACAAACTCGCTGCCCTCGACCGGGATCGGACGGCGGCGGCCGGAAGCGTCGGGCTCACCGAGCTCCATCTTGATGCACTTCATGCCGTTGACGCGGCCGTCTTCACCGCCGAGAATTTCGACGGGGTTCGTCAGCGTCATAAACTCGATGCCCTCTTCCTTGGCGTGGTGCTGCTCTTCGAGTCTTGCGGGCATTTCAGCCTCGCCGCGGCGATAGACGATGTAGACCTTCTCCGTGCCCATACGCTTGGCGCAGCGGGCCGCGTCCATCGCAACGTTGCCGCCGCCGACGATGGCAGCTGCCTTCGAGTGCAGGATGGGGGTATCGTACTCTTCCTTGTAGGCCTTCATGAGGTTGATACGGGTGAGGTATTCGTTTGCAGAGCACACGCCCTTGAGCGCTTCACCCGGAATGTGCATGAACATCGGAAGACCCGCGCCGGAGCCGACGAAGACGGCCTTGAAGCCCAGCTCCTCAAACAGCTCGTCGATGGACAGGACCTTGCCGATGACCATGTCGGTCATGACGGTGACGCCCTGCGCCTTCAGCTTTTCAACCTCGTTTGCAACGATCGCCTTGGGAAGACGGAACTCGGGGATACCGTAGACCAGAACGCCGCCTGCGGTGTGGAGCGCCTCGAAAATCGAGACCTCGTAGCCCTTCTTGGCAAGCTCGGAAGCGCAGGTAAGGCCGGACGGGCCGGAGCCGACGACCGCGACCTTGATGCCGTTGGACGGGGCCTTTTCGGGCATGGCGTTGACGTTCTCGCGGTACCAGTCGGCGACGAAGCGCTCAAGGCGGCCGATGGCGACGGGTTCGCCCTTTGCCCCGCGCACGCACTTCGACTCGCACTGCGTCTCCTGCGGACACACACGGCCGGAAAGCGCCGGCAGCGCGTTCGTGGAGGTGATGATCTCATAGGCCGCGGCAAAATCGCCCTCGGCGACCTTGGCGATGAATTCGGGGATGCGGATGTTGACCGGGCAGCCCTCGACGCACTTCGGCTTCTTGCAATTCAGACACCGCTGCGCCTCGTTGATGGCCATTTCGGCGGTGTAGCCCAGAGTAACTTCCTTGAAATTCTTATTGCGGACGTTCGGGTCCTGCTCCGGCATCGGAGTTTTCGTCATCTGCATGTTAGCCATTGTTCTTCTCCTCCCTTACTTGATGAGTTCTTCGCCCATTTTCGTCAGACGGCACTTGTGCGTCTGGCGAACCTCAGCCTCACGCTCGCGGTACACGCCGTTGCGGTTCATGAGCTCGGCGTAGTCGACCTTGTGGCCGTCGAAATCGGGGCCGTCGACACAGGCGAACTTCACCTCGCCGCCGACCGTCACACGACAGCCGCCGCACATGCCGGTGCCGTCGACCATGATCGGGTTGAGCGAGACGATGGTCTTGACGCCGAAGGGCTCGGTGGTCTTGGAGACGAATTTCATCATCGGAATCGGGCCGATGGCCAGCACTTCGTCGTACTGGGTTCCGGCCTCGAGCAGCTGCTGGAGCTTGACGGTGACAAAGCCGTGCTCGCCGTAGCTGCCGTCGTCGGTCATAAGATACAGATGGTCGCACGCGGCCTTGAACTCGTCCTCTAAGATGACGATGTCCTTGTTGCGGAAGCCGATGATGACGTCGACCTCGACGCCCGCTTCCTTAAAGGC
>CAKUJL010000233.1 GCA_934661715.1 uncultured Oscillospiraceae bacterium
AAAAGGAGAAACACATGATTTTTGACACGATTCTGCGCGGCGGGATGGTGATCGACGGCAGCGGGTCGGCGGGATTTCTGGCGGACGTCGCGTTTTTGGACGGGAAAATTGCCGCGGTCGGCAATTTGGGCGGCGCACAGGCGAAGCGGACGCTGGATGTGTCGGGAAGGCTCGTCACGCCGGGCTTTATCGACATTCACCGCCACGCGGACACCGCGATTTTCAGACCCGGCTTCGGCGAAGCGGAGCTTTTTCAGGGCTTAACGACGATCGTCAACGGCAACTGCGGCTTATCGATCGCACCGAGCGGCGGCGCGTTTCAGAAGGCAATTTTCGATTACCTCACGCCGGTGACGGGCCCCATTGAGGCGCGGATGCAGACGGAGTCGATGGCTGCATATTTTCAGGCGGCGAAGACGCTGGCGCTTCCCCTGAACATTGGGATGCTCGTCGGCGGCGGAACGGTCCGGGCGCAGGCGGCGGGCTTCGGCGTGGAGCGGCTGGAAGAGAACCACTACAAGGCCATCCACAGAGCGCTGGAGCAGGCGCTTTCCGACGGTGCGCTCGGCGTTTCGTTGGGACTTGGCTACGCGCCGGAGTGCTTTTATACGACAAAGGAGCTCATTCATGCCCTCGCACCCTTACAAAACAGCGGCGTTCCCATCACCGTGCACATGCGGCAGGAGGGAAGCGGCGTTGAAGGTGCCCTGCGCGAAATGATCGCCGTCGGAAAAGCCCTCCATACCCCCGTCGAGATCAGCCACCTCAAATCGATCGGCAGGGATAACTGGCGGAAGGCGACGCCGCAGATGCTCGAGATGATGCAGCGTGCGCGGGAAGACGGCGTAAAGATCGCCGCCGACGCCTACCCTTACACCGCGGGCTCGACGCAGCTGATCCACATTCTCCCGCCCGAATGCCAGACCGGCGGTCTGGACGCGCTGAGCGAGAATCTGAAAGACCCGGCATTCCGCGCGAAAATTCGCAGACGCATGGAGACGGGAAGCGACTTTGAAAACATTTCGCTGCTCGCCGGCTGGGACAATATCGTCGCCTCGTCCGTCATCCGGCCCGAAGACCGCGTCTATGAGGGAAAAACGATCGCGGAAATTGCAAAAATGCAGGGAAAAGATCCCTATGACTGCGCCTTTGACCTGCTGTCGGGCGAACACTGCGCGGTGAGCATGATCGACTTCATCACCGCTGAGGAGGACATCGAGGCCATTTTGCGCGACGAGACCACCTGCGTCATATCGGACAGCACTTACCCCACGCACGGGCTCCTGCACCCCAGAGTCTACGGAACGTATGCAAGGCTCTTTGAGCGGTATGTCAAGGGGCGCAGGACGATTCCTGTCGAGAAGGCCGTGCGGAAGGTGACGGGCCTGCCTGCAAAGCGGCTTCGTCTGGCTTCGAAGGGCAGCATTGCGCCCGGCATGGACGCGGACGTGAATGTGTTCACGCTGGATAGACTTCACGAGGCCGCGACTTATGATCATCCCGACCTTCGCGAACGCGGCATGGAGCACGTGTTTCTTGCAGGAGAACCTGCAATTCTCGCAGGAAAACGGACGCAGAACAATTGTGGGAAGATGTTGGAAGGGCTGTAATTTCCACATGGGAAGCGACGGACGGTAAAAAACGGATGTTGGCCGGTTTGATTGTTGGAAACTATAAAAAATGTAGATAATTTTGCGTATATACCGGCTCTTTTTGGCAAATATAATACTGGACACCTGCTTTCAAATGGGCTATAATTCAGAAGAATGAAAGATAAATGTGTAGTTTCGTGTCCGGTTTGGCATCTGGCCGTCCGGCGTAAAAATAAGGAGGAAATTATTCATGTCTGTTAAAGTTGCGATCAATGGTTTTGGACGAATTGGCCGTCTGGCGTTCCGTCAGATGTTCGGCGCGGAAGGCTACGAGGTTGTTGCCATCAACGATCTGACCTCCGCAAAGATGCTGGCCCATCTTCTCAAGTACGACTCCACGCAGGGCAATTACGTGGCGCAGGGCCATACCGTTGATTACCACGAGGGCGAAGGCGAAGACAACTACATCGTTGTCGACGGCAAGAAGATCGTCATCTACAAGATGCCGAACGCGGCCGAACTGCCCTGGGGTAAGCTGGGCGTTGACGTTGTTCTGGAGTGCACCGGCTTCTACACCAGCAAGGCCAAGGCACAGGCGCACATCGACGCAGGCGCTCGCAAGGTCGTTATCTCCGCTCCGGCCGGCAACGATCTGCCCACCATCGTCTACAACGTCAACCACAAGACTCTGACCAAGGAAGACAAGATCATCTCCGCCGCTTCCTGCACCACCAACTGCCTGGCCCCGATGGCCAAGGCGCTGAACGACCTGGCTCCCATCGAGTCCGGCATTATGTGCACGATTCACGCCTACACCGGCGATCAGATGCCGCTCGACGGCCCGCAGAAGAAGGGTGACCTCCGCCGCAGCCGCGCCTGCGCTGTCAACATTGTCCCGAACTCCACCGGCGCTGCCAAGGCTATCGGCCTGGTCATTCCGGAGCTCAACGGCAAGCTCATCGGCGCAGCCCAGCGTGTTCCTACCCCCACCGGCTCCACCACCATCCTCAACGCCGTTGTCAAGGGTGCTGTCACGGTTGAGCAGGTCAACGCACAGATGAAGGCTGAGGCTACTGAGTCCTTCGGCTACAACACCGACGAGATCGTTTCCTCCGATGTCATCGGCATGCGCTTCGGCTCCCTGTTTGATGCTACCCAGACCATGGTTCTTCCGCTTCCCAGCGGCGACACGCAGGTTCAGGTCGTCTCCTGGTACGACAACGAGAACTCCTACACCAGCCAGATGGTTCGCACGATCAAATACTTCTCCGAGCTTGGCTAAAGCCTATAAAAAAATGGCGGCACATGTGCCGCCATTTTTTTATGAAAAGATGCGCCTCGACTGCGCGCATAATTTTGCCCCGATGGGGCAAAATTCCACACTTGCGAGGCGAGAAGTATTTTTCCGGTCGGCAGAGCCGC
>CAKUJL010000234.1 GCA_934661715.1 uncultured Oscillospiraceae bacterium
GTCAACACCGGCAAGAAGGGCGACCACATCAAGATCGACAGCCCGAACAAGCTGAACACGGACGACCACTTCGCCTACATCATCGGCTATCCCGACGGCACCGTCCAGCCGGGCGGCGAGATCACCCGTGCCGAGGTCGCCACGATCTTCTTCCGCCTGCTCAAGGACGACGTCCGCGACCGGTACTTCACGAAGACCAACAACTTCAGCGACGTTTCCCGCGGCGCCTGGTTCAATAACCCCGTCTCCACCATGGCCACGCTTGGCATCGTCAAGGGCTATCCCGACGGAACCTTCCGCCCGAACGCGCCCATCACCCGCGCCGAGTTTGCCGCCATCGCCGCCCGCTTCGATGAGTCCTCCCGCTACGGCGAGACCCGCTTTACAGACGTCACCGGTCACTGGGCCATCCGCGAGATCGCCAAGGCCTACAACAACGGCTGGATCAAGGGCTATCCCGACAACACCTTCCGTCCCAACCGCAACATCACCCGCGCCGAGGCCATGACGCTCATCAACCGCGTCCTGAACCGTGCGCCCGAGACGGAAAAGGATCTGCTTAACAACATGAACAAGTGGTCCGACAACATGGACGTTGACGCCTGGTACTACCTGGCCGTCCAGGAAGCGACCAACTCCCACGATTACCGCCGCAAGACTTCCTCCTACGAGCACTGGCTGCGTATGCTGTAAGACCCAAACTGGGCAAGCTACGAGCGTTGATCCCCGTAAACCTACAAAGCGCCGAACCGGGAGGTTCGGCGCTTTTCCTTGCTTTTTCCGGTTTTTTCTGGTAAGATGGAGAAAATACAGGTTACAGGAGGACGCTATGACGCTGGGCCAAAAAATTCGCCAGACGCGGCAGGAAAAGGGCTTCAGTCAGGCGCAGGCCGCCGCAGGCTGCGTGACACGGAACATGCTCTCGCAGATCGAAAACGACCAGGCGCAGCCCTCGATGCGAACCCTGGAGCATCTGGCGCAGGTGCTGGACGTGAGCGTGGGCTGGCTTCTGTCCGACGAGCAGACCGACGCGGCGCTGGAGCGGCTGCGCAAGGCGAAGACGTGCTTCAAAGAGGGAGATTTTGATTCCGTTCTGCGGCTTTTTTCGGGAGACAACGCGCCGGGAGACGACGAGACGCTGCTTTTGTGCGCGGCTTGCGCGGCGAAGCTGGCAGAGCGTGCGCTTTCGCGCGAGGATTTTGCCGGGGCGGCGGCGCTTTCCCGGCAGAGTCTGGAGTGGAACCGGAAGAGCCTTTATGAAAGCGCGGAGTTGGAGATTCGGACGCTTGGGGTGCTTGCGCGGTGTGCGCTGGAGACCGGCGCGGCGGAGGCGGAGATCGAGGCGTTTCGCGGCTTTTATTTCGCGCACCAGAGCGCCGTTTCGTATCACCTGCTGCTGGCGCGGTATCAGCTCCGGCAGGAGCACATTCAGGCCGCCGAACGCGAGATCTGGTCGATCGCCGAGCTGCCCGAGGAAAGCCGCGGAGAGTATTTAATTTTGCGCGGAAAGATCGCCATCCGCCGCGAACAGTTCGAAAACGCCGCGCTGTACCTGCATCAGGCCGAGGAGCTCGAGCTGGGCCGGGCATTGGAGCGCGAGCTCTATCAGGGACTCGAGGTCTGCTGCCGCGAGCTGGGAGACTACCAGCAGGCGTATTTGTACGCGTCGAAGCAGCTGGCCATGCAGAAAGGAGAAGCGACATGAGAAGAGGATTTTTCGTTCTGGCGCTCGTTTTCGCGCTGTTTTTCACCGCCTGCACCCAAAAAATCGAAGCGGAGATCGTTTTGCCCGAGCCCGAGCCCGCGGTCGAAGTTCTCGCCGAGCCGGAACCGGAACCTGAACCGGAGCCCGAGCCCGAGCCGCTGCCGGTTGGGAGCGAGATTCTGCTCTTCGGCGTGCGGACGCAGACGCTTAACGGTGGACAGGCGCTTTTCGTAAACGCCGCGCAGTTTGCCGAGAGGGGCGGTTTGGAGCTTTTGCCCGGCGAAGACGCTTTGACGCTCTCGGATGGGGACGTTTCGGTCGAGTTTCCGATCGTCCGGTCGGACGCGTTGGAGGACGGGAGCGCATTTTTGCAGGACGGCGGGTATTATCTGCCGGTTCTGGCTGCCGCGGAGGACTTCGGCTTCGTGACGGGCGAGGCGGCGGACGGGACATTGTATCTTGCAAAGGAACTGAAGCTTTCCGCGCCGAAGGAGAACGTGAACGTGCCCGTTCTCATGTACCACGCGCTGAGCGACGACAAGTGGGGCTACTGGGACCTGTTTGTGAGCCCGCAGACGCTCGATGAGGAGCTTTTGTATTTGCAGGAGAACGGATACCAGACGATCTGGTTTGAGGATCTGTCGCACGTTGAGGACTTTGAAAAGCCCGTGATCCTCACCTTCGACGACGGATACGACGACAATTACACCGAGCTTTTCCCGCTGCTTCAGAAGTATAACGCCAAGGCGACGATTTTCGTCATTCCCAAGGCCGTCGGCACGGCGCACAAGATGACCGCCGAGCAGATTTTCGAGCTCTCGCAGTCCGGCCTTGTGTCGATCCAGAGCCACACATATTCCCACGGGAACCTCAGCACGATGGACGAGCAGACGCTCATTTTTGAGATGGAGGCCAGCAAGGATTATATTGCCGCGCTCACCGGACAGGTCCCATACGCCGTCTGCTACCCCGAAGGCACGAGAAGCGAGCTCTCCATCGAGGTCGCGGGCCGGTACTACGATTACGGTCTACTTATGAACGGCCAGCTCTACAACACGTCCGACGATCCGCTGCGCGTCAAGCGCTATTACATCCCGCGCGGCTACGATCTGGGCAGCTTCGTCTGGAGCGTGCAGGACGCGGGCACGAGCCGGAATTGGTGAGTTGTATCCTCCAGCCGCCGACGCACCCAAACAGCTGGCCTTTTCACGCTTTGCAAGCACCCCTTGCCTCTCCCTTTGGGAGAGGTGTCTGAGCGAAGCGAAGACGGAGAGGGTATACAAGGAAATTTTCATTCAAAA
>CAKUJL010000235.1 GCA_934661715.1 uncultured Oscillospiraceae bacterium
GTCTGTGATTGTGCCGACGCCGCCGGTGACGCTCCAGGTGAAGCTGCCCGCCGAGGCGGTCACCGAGTGGCCGTAATACGTCGCGGAAGCCGTCAGCGAGACGTCGGACTGCGCCGGAACGTTCAGCGTCTTGAGCGGTACCTTGCTGTCTTCCTTATAAACGCTGATGCCCGTGACCTGCTGCAAGATCACGACCTCGGCCTTCGCGGACATATTGCCCGATTTCACGGTGACGCGGGCAGAGGGGATGGAAGAATTCGACTGCGTGTCCAGTGTCAGGCTGCCTTCTCCGACCGTGCCGTAGGTCGAAGACCAGCTGGCGCTGCCGGGAACTGCCGCGGCTTGATAGTTGCGGTCCGCTGCGCGGACGGTGAAGGTGACTCTCGCGCCGGGAAGGGCGTAGGTCTGCGCGGGGTAGAGGTAGAGCTGGCTGGCTTCTTCCGCCTGCGTTTTTTCGCGGACAAAGAAGATGAAGTTTGCGCACGCGCGCATCGAGCCGTCGGTGGGGGTGTTGGCCGTGGCGCACTTGTCATAGCCGGGGTACTGCACGCCCAGCATTGTCGAGCCGCCGCCATCCAGGTTAAGCGCCGTCTCGCAGCCGAGGCTTTCCATCATGTCGGCCAGATCATAAAGATCGATGCCAGTCGAGTTTGCCGACTCGTCTGCCGTGTAGACGACGACGGAGCCGTCTTCCTTGATGCCGATGGCGGTTCTGGCGCGTTTTTCGTTTTTGGTGTCGAGCGAGAAGTCATAGACCGCCTTGCCATTTTCGACGAGCAGATCGCCGCCGCCGCAGAGATAGGAAACGTCCTTCCACTCGTCTGCGCAGCGCACGGAAATGGTCACGCTGTCGCCGGTCTTAAAGGCCTTCATGCCGGAAAGAACGTTCGAGTACGTCGTTTTTTCGGCGATCGCGAGGACAAAGCCGCCCGCGGGAATGGCGCACGAGGCCGTGTTCTCCACGATCTTCGTGACCTTCAGCGTCAGCTCGCCCGAAACGGTGAGCTCGGTTTTGCTGCTGGAAGCAGGCTCGAGCACGACGTTATAAGCCGCAACGGAATTTTTCGTCGCCGTGTCATAGTCGCGCGAATAAAGGCCGATGCCGTTGGCCGTCGTGAGGGCCTTGTTGTAGAAAATTTCCGAGCTGTTGAACGCGCCGCCCGATAAATACACGTGCATGTCCGGGTTTCCGATGATCGCAGTTCCGTTCTTTGCAAAGCCGACGGAGTTGACGCTGCCGCTCGTGCGAAGAACGCCGTCCGTTACGATCGAGCCGTAGGGGATGCCTGTCGACATGTCAAAAAACGAGCCGTTCACGCCCGCGACCAGCGCGAGGTTTTCCTCCTCCAGATAGGTCGCGATCTTGCTCATGGTGCTTCTTCCATAGAGCGTCGAGCCGTAGATGACCATCGGGCGGACCTTTTTATCGGGCTCGTATGTAAGCACGTGCTCCTGTAAAATGTTTTTGGGGCCCGCGACCGTTTCCTCGGCGTGGGTCATTTCGATGTAGTCCAGATTGTCTGCCAGCTGCATGGACCATTTGCGCACATTGCCGCGCGACACGGCCGAAACCGTTCCGCAAAGCAGGCTCACGGCCAGCACCAGCGCAAGCGCCATCGCCATTACTCGCTTCATATGTATCCTCCTTCATAACGTCCAGAGCCGCGGGGAAGCGGCCTTCTATTTTTTGTTTCTCAATTTTAACACATTGTCACCAAAATGTAAAGCGTTTATACGCCAGGAAGATGCTGCCGAAAAGCTTTCCGGCTGTCAGGATTTTTACTTGACAACGGGAGCAAAATCGGGTAATATAATCAAGCTGTAAAGAAAAAACATTGACACGCGGGAGGGCTTATGAGACACGACGCGCTGCAGATGTCCCTTCTGTTTGACTATTACGCGGAGCTTCTGAGCGAAAAGCAGCGCACCTGCTTTGACCTCTATTATAATCAGGACCTTTCCTTGAGCGAAATTGCGCAGGAGCTCGGCGTCACACGGCAGAGCGTCCACGATTCGATCAGCAGAGCCGAAGCCTCGCTCACAGAGCTCGAGCGCGTCACCGGCTGCATCGCGCGGGACCGTCGCCTGACGCAGGCGGTGCAGACCATCCGCGGCCTTTGCGGCGAACTGCAAACGATCCCGGAGGCGAAGGCGATTTCCGAGAAGCTTCTCGCGGCCTGCGCGTCCATAAAGGAGTAAGATATGGCATTTGAAGGCTTGACCGAAAAGCTGTCCGCGGCATTCAAAAAGCTGCGCGGCAAGGGCCGGCTCTCCGAGGCCGACGTCAAGGAGGCCATGCGCGAGATCCGTCTGGCGCTTCTCGAGGCCGACGTCAGCTACAAGGTCGTCAAGGACTTTATCAAAAAAACCACCGAGCGGGCCGTGGGCGCGGATGTGCTCGAGAGCCTGACCCCGGCGCAGATGATCATCAAGATCGTCAACGAAGAGCTCACCGCCCTCATGGGCAGCGACAACCAGAAAATCCACATGGCCTCCCAGCCGCCGACGATCGTGATGCTGGTGGGTCTTCAGGGCGCGGGCAAAACGACCAACGGCGCAAAGCTCGCGGGCCTGTTCAAAAAGCAGAACAAAAACCCGCTTCTCGTCGCGTGCGATATTTACCGTCCGGCGGCAATCAAGCAGTTACAGGTCGTGGGCTCGCAGCTTGGCATTCCCGTTTTTGAAATGGGCCAGACGAACCCCGTTGATATCGCGAAGGCCGCGGTGGCGCACGCGATCCGGCACGGAAACGATATGGTGTTTCTCGACACCGCGGGCCGTCTTCACGTCGACGAGGCGCTGATGGACGAGCTCAAGGCCATCAAGGCAGCGGTGAAGCCCAATGAAATTCTGCTCGTCGTCGACGCGATGACCGGTCAGGACGCCGTAAACGCCGCGCAGACATTTAATGAGTACCTCGACATTGACGGCGTGATGCTCTCGAAGCTCGACGGCGATGCAAGAGGCGGCGCGGCGCTGTCGGTCAAGGCAGTGACCGGAAA
>CAKUJL010000236.1 GCA_934661715.1 uncultured Oscillospiraceae bacterium
GCCAAGCTGACCAAGCAGGCCAAGTACGAATACCTCGCCTGCAACTTCAAGTACCTCGGCACCGGCACGACCGATATCACCTACAAGCCGTACGAGATCGTCGATTACGGCGGAACGAAGGTCGCTTACATCGGCATTGCCACGCCGGAGTCCTTCTCCAAGTCCACCCCGGCATACTTCCAGGACGAGAACGGCAACTACATCTACTCCTTCTGCGAAGACGACGACGGCTCGGCCCTGTATAAGGCTGTGCAGGACACCGTCGACGAGGTGAAGAAGGCTGGCGCCAACTATGTCGTCGCGCTGGCGCACCTCGGCAACGAAGGCATCACCGACATCTGGACGTCCAAGGCGGTCATCGCCAACACCACCGGCATCGACGCCGTGCTCGACGGCCATGACCACGAGACCCTCACCATGAAGGTCGCCAACAAGGACGGCAAGGAGATCATCCTCGCTGAGGCAGGTCAAACGGACGGCAAGCTCGCCACGATCGGCAAGCTCACCATCAAGGAAGACGGCACGATCACCTCTGAGCTCGTTGCCGCCAAGAGCGTCACCGCGAAGGACGAGAAGGTCGACGCGTACGTTCAGAACATCCTGAACTCCTTCAAAGACAGCGTCTCCAAGGTCGTCGCCAAGAGCACCGTGGAGCTGCCCGACTACAATGGCGATAAGCGCCTTGTCCGCAACACGGAGACCGCGCTCGGCGATCTCGCGGCGGACGCCTTCCGCGTCATGATGGACGCCGACATCGGCATCATGAACGGCGGCGGCCTGCGCAAGCCCATCCATAAGGGCGACATCACCCTCAACGACATTCTCTCCGTCTTCCCGTGGGGCAACCTCCCCTGCAAGATGGAAGTGACCGGCCAGACCGTTCTCGATATGCTCGAGATGGGCGCGATGAAGTACCCGAAGGAGTCCGGCGGCTTCCTCAGCGTTTCCGGTCTGAAGTACACCATCCTTGCCGGCATTCCGTCCTCGGTCGAGACCAACGACAAGGGTGAGTTCGTCAAGGTCGCGGGTGACTACCGCGTCTGCAACGTGCAGGTCCTCGATAAGAAGACCGGCCTGTATCAGCCGCTCGATCTGAAGAAGACCTACACCCTCGGCGGCATCGACTACACCATCACCTATTGCGGCGACGGCTTCACGATGTTCAAGGATTCCAAGGTCCTCAAGGCAGGCGACGCCACGATGACCGACGCACAGACCGTTCTTTCCTACATTGAGACCAAGCTCGGCGGCACCATCGGCGAAGAGTACGCCAAGCCCGCCGGCCGCATCACCATCTACTCCGACGTAAAGGCCAGCGACTGGTACATGAAGGCTGTCAAGTACGCGCTTGACAACGGTCTGATGAACGGCGTCGGCTCCGGCTTCGCACCGAACGGCGCTCTGACGCGCGGCATGCTCGTTACCATCCTGTACCGTCAGGCGGGCTCCCCTGCCGTCACCACCAAGGTCACGGACAAGTTCTCCGACTGCGTCGAAGACAGCTGGTACGCACCGGCCGTCGTCTGGGCGGCTGAAAACGAGATCGTCGGCGGCTACGCAGACGGCACGTTCGCACCCAACAAGGCCATCACCCGTCAGGAAATGGCGAAGGTGCTCTACGGCTATGACAAGGTAAACGGCAAGGCCAAGGACGCGGCCGCGGCCGAGCTTACCTACACCGACCTGACCGCCATCGCAGACTGGGCCCTTGAGGGCGTCAAGTACTGCACCGAGGCCAAGTACCTCTCCGGCGCGAACGGCGCGTTCAACCCCGCAGGTACCGCTACCAGAGCCATGGTCGCGCAGGTCTTCATGAACATGGCTGGTTAATTGCAAAAATAGAGAATCATCGCAAGGAAACAGGAAATCGCCCGGCTTTTGCCGGGCGATTTTTGCAGAACCGGAAGGAGGAACGGATGTGAAAAGACTGCTTCGCGTCGTGCTCGGCTTTGTGCCGCTGGGCATCGGCTATTTGGAGCACCTCTATCTGCTGCGGCACATGGACACGCTGCCGCCCTTGACGCTCATTGCGCTCGGGACGCTTCTTCTCTGGGCTCTTCTCAGCTATCTGACGGCAGACGGCGGGAAAAAGGCGCTTTCGCAGGTGCTCACCCTTAACGCCGCTAATTTTCTGGCGCTGGCGCTCGTGCTGGTGCAGGAGCTTCTGGTCGGGCACTATTGGATAAACGCCGCCGGTATGGCCTCGCAGCTGTTCTTCCTGCCGCTTATCCATCTGGCCGCGTTCTTACCTCTGCACTACGTTTGGGCGATGGATATCCTCATCACGCTCGTCCTGCTTCTGATCAGCTGGTATACCTGCCGCCTGAAAAATCGCGCACAGCATTAAAAAAGAGCATCCGTAAAACGGATGCTCTTTTCTTTTTACGCCTCGGGAAGCGCCATGTGCGCGGTGCGCTCTTCGATGGGCATGTAGTGGTTTCGGATGGTGACGGCTCTGTAGGCCGGACGCATGATGCGGCAGCCGGTCAGAACCTCCTCCATGCGGTTGGCGCACCAGCCGGCGATACGAGCCGTGGCAAACAGCGGCGTGAAGACCTCCTGCGGAATGCCGAGCATCCGGTAGACAAGGCCGGAATACATATCGATATTCGCGCAGATGGGATCGTCGGATCTGCGTTTTTCCTGCAAAAGCGAAGCGCCGAGCGTCTCGACCTTTTGAAGAAGCGCAAAATCATCCGAGAAACCCTTGAGCTCTGCCAGATGCGCCGCGTATTTTTTGAGCAGCACGGCTCTGGGGTCGGAGAGCGTATAGACCGCGTGGCCGAGGCCGTAAATTTTGCCCGAGCAGTCGCCCGCCTCGCGGTTCAGAATTTTTACGAGATAGTCGCGGATGCTGCCGTCGTCCTTCGCGTTCACGTGCGCCTTCACATCTTCAAACTGCTGCATGACCTTCGCATTCGCGCCGCCGTGCAGCGGGCCCTTAAGTGAGCCCACCGCGCCCGCGATGGCGCTGTAGGTGTC
>CAKUJL010000237.1 GCA_934661715.1 uncultured Oscillospiraceae bacterium
GAATTTCGCCCTCGGTGTAGCCGCGATAGCCCACGCGGATCATCGCGAACTCCACGCCGTTGGCCGCGACGAGCTCCCAGTCGATATCCTGCTGGTGCGACGACACGTCCACGCCGACCGACGCGACGGTGTCCGGGCTTCTGTAGCGCTTGAAGCCGCCCTCTTCGTAGAACCCGGCCGCATCATAGCTGTTTTCCTCGACCGTGGGGCCGAGTTCAGCGGGCTCGACGCTCGTTTCCTCCTGCGTCTGCGCGGGGCCGACGGTGCGGCCGGAGTACGAGCCGACTTTTTTGACAAGCGAGACCGCGCACCAGAGCATGGCGGCGGCAAGCACGATACACAGGAAAATCAGAATCAGGCGCGTCCGCCCGATCCGGCTGCGGCGTTGTTTCATGGAATGCTCCCTTTGCATAAGATTGTAACCATTGTAACACATTTGAGGCTATTCGCCAAGCCCCTGTTCGTTCTGACTTTTTCCGCGGGAGAAATTCCCCGTTGTGCAAATTTGTCCGGTATAGTATAATGAGTAAAAAATTCGCGAAATCCGGCGGTTTTTCATGCCGGGAAAGGAGCTTTTATGGACGAACAGGAATTTGAGCGCGACGAACAATTGCTCGAAGCCAGACGGCTCAAGCGTCTCGAGCAGCGCCGCCGCCGCAAATTGCAGCAGCGCATCGTGCTCGGCGTGCTGCTGGTGATCCTGATTTTATCGCTGGTTCTGATCGTTCGCGGCTGCAAGAGCCGCAATGCCGCACAGGAACCGGAGCAGCCCGGTACGGCCGCAGCACAGCCCGAAGCATCGGCTTCCGTGGTCCCGACCGAGCCGGACACCACCGTCACGGTCGCAGCCGTCGGCGACATTATGATGTACAACGAGCAGATCGACGCCGCCAAACAGGCCGACGGCACGTATGATTTCACCTCGAGCTTTGCCGCCGTCTCCGGAAGCACCATCTCAGCAGATCTCACGGTCGGCAATCTCGAGCTCAACTTCTGCGGCGAGCCCTATGCCGGAAAGCCCGACTTCCGCGCCCCGGAGTCTCTTGCAAAAACGCTTGCTTCCATCGGCTTTGACGTGATGCAGACGGCCAACACCTACTCCATCCAGAACGGTCTTTCGGGCCTTCAGAGCACCATCCGGTATCTCGACGCCGCGGGTCTGTCGCACGTCGGCACCTACGCCGCGCAGGACGATAAGACGAGCCTCGGCGGCGTGCTTCTGAAAAACGTCAACGGCGTCAAGATCGCCTTCATCGCCTACACGAAGGGGCTCAACAGCCTGACGCTCCCGGAGGGCGAGGAGTACGCGGTGGACGTGCTTTACACCGACTACGCCTCGGATTTCAACAAAATTAACCAGTCCGCGCTTCTCGACTCCGTGAACGCGGCGAAGGCGCTTTCCCCGGACGTGATCATCGCGATGCTCCACTGGGGTAGCGAAGCCGACTCCACCGTCACGAGCTCGCAGGAGAAGATCAAGACGCTCCTCTTTGAAAACGGCGTCGACGCGATCATCGGCTCGCACTCGCACATCGTCGGCCCCATGCAGGAAGAAACGGTCACGACGGTCGACGGTATAGAAAAAACCTGCTTCGTTGCCTACAGCCTCGGCAATTTCTATTCCGCGATGGACGACAGCTACGCGAAAAACTGCCGGCAGTCGGTGGTTCTGAACCTCTCGTTCACGAAAAACGGCCAGACCGGCGCGACGAGCCTGTCCGGCATCAGCTACACGCCGCTTTACATCATGGACCACGGCGAAGGAGAATCGCCGCGCTTTGAAATTCTTCCCATCCGCAGCGCCATCAACTCCGGCCTCTTCCCGGACATGGAAAAAACGCTCACCGACGCCATTGCCCAGCTCCGCGCCGCGACGGCCTCGGACTACGACTCCGGCAAATAGGGGCGGCGTATGGCACAGACGAATTATGACAAGACGCTCTCGCGGATGCCGGGAGAATTCCTGCGCTACGATCAGGCGAGGATGATCCGCATGTTCTGCCCGGAAAATGACGCGGCATACCTTTATCTTCGCTTTCTCGACCGGAAATACCGCGTTTCGCGCACGGAAGGGACGATCGAATGGCGGGACGCAGACACGTGGCGTCCGGCGGGCTTTCTCGACGCGATGACGATCTACGATCTTCTCTGCTGCGCAAAAGACGGTGCGCGTCTGCTCGGAAGGTACTGCCAGGCCGAGCATCTTCCCGGCACGATGCATGGCGCGAACCCGGCCAAGGGCGCGTTTGACGATTTTGCCGCCAGCTGCGACAAGGGCCCAAATAAGCTCCGAACGGCGTGCGAAGCGCTCTCCGGCCGGGATCTTCACACGGGAGAGCTTTCGTTCGAAATTCCGATGTTCGATTTTCTGCCCGTCGTGGTGCAGTTCTGGTCGTCGGACGACGAGTTTCCGCCGGTCTTCAAGATCATGTGGGATGAAAATGTGCTGGCGTTTCTGCGCTTCGAGACTGTCTGCTACGCCGCGCGGTTTCTGGTCACAAGGCTTCAGGCCCTCATGGGTCTGCCGGAAGCAACCAACGAGGGACATATGTAAAAACCCGGGAGAAGCACCGCTTCTCCCGGGAATTTTTTAGACGTTGAACAGGAAATTGACGACGTCGCCGTCTTTCATGACGTACTCTTTGCCTTCGCTGCGGAGAAGTCCCTTGGACTTCGCGTTTGCCAGCGTGCCGCAGGCTTTGAGATCGTCAAAGGCGATGACCTCGGCGCGGATGAAGCCGCGCTCAAAGTCGGAGTGGATCTTGCCCGCCGCCTGCGGGGCTTTCGTGCCCTGCCTGATCGTCCAGGCGCGGCATTCGTCGCTGCCCGCGGTGAGGAAGGAGATCAGCCCCAGCAGCGCGTAGCTGCGCTGGATGAGGTTGTCAAGGCCGGAGGTTTTCAGGCCCAGCTCCTCCATGAACATGGCCTTTTCGTCCGGGTCGTCCAGCTCAGCGATGTCGGCCTCGAGCTTGGCGCAGATG
>CAKUJL010000238.1 GCA_934661715.1 uncultured Oscillospiraceae bacterium
TTTCAAGGTATCGGAGTTTGCCTGCCACGACGGCAGCGACTACATACCAATCGACATTGACCTTGCGTACAAGCTCGAGCTTATACGGCAGCATTTCGGCAAGCCTGTCACCGTAACAAGCGCATATCGCACACCCGAATATAACCGCAAGGTGGGCGGCGCTTCAAGCTCTTATCACACCAAGGGCAAAGCCTTTGACATCGTTGTGCAGGGGGTTAGCCCTTACGATGTAGCACACTTCGCCCAAGGGCTTTGGATTATGGGTATAGGCTGTTACTATGACGACGGCTTTGTTCATATAGACGGGAGAGGCTTCCCGACCTACTGGAAAAATCAAAGCGTGACTCCCGTGCAGACCTTCGGGAACTATCCCTCTTGTGACTGCAATGTGCGAAATGTGCGGCTTGTACATATGGCAGACGGCTGGAGTTTCCCGCAGCACGGCATAACAGACAACGGGGACGATGAAGAGTTCAGAAATGTTCTTAAAGCTTCTGTAATCAAGAAATCAACCGCCTATTCCAATGTTGCTAAAATCGTACAGCACACCGTCGGCGCAAGTGAGGACGGCTATGTGGGCGACGGTACTGTTGACAGAATAAAGAGCTGGCAGGCAGCTCACGGGCTTACTGCCGATGGAATATGGGGAGAGCAGTGCTGGCTTACCGCTCTTGGACTCAAGGAAAAAGAGCAACCCACGCCCACCCCCACGCCTGTATACACCTATACTGTTGACGATGCTCTGATTGCCCTACAGGTCAGCGTAGGTATTACCGATGTGAGCGACGAGGAAATGAAACGGCTTGACATCGACGGAGACGGTAAGGTAACCGCAAACGACGCACGACTTATTTTGTACAAGGCCGTGAATATGTGAGGGGCAAGAATATGGAAACGCTTAGAGTGATTTTTGAAGTTTGCACCGGTATAACCGTCATCGCCGGAATAATCGGCGGTTTGTTTGCCGCTTTCCGCTGGCTTGCCAATGTTAAAAACAAGGACGACAAAGCGGCTTCGGACATAAAAGAGCTGAGAGACCACACAGAAAACGAATTCAGAGCGATAAAAGAGGAAAACACCCTTATATGCTACGGTCTTTCAGCCTGCCTCGACGGTCTTATACAGCAAGGCTGTAATCATACCGTACCCCTTGCAAAAGATAAGCTCGATAAGCACCTTAATTTAAAGGCGCATGAATAGAAAGGAGAAAAAAATTATGAAAATCAATTGGCTTGTACGAATTAAAAATCCGCAGTGGTGGTTCTCGGTTATCCTTGCCGTGGTGGTTCCTATCGGGGCATATTACGGTATAACCGGCTCGGATATAACCTCGTGGGGAATATTCTTTTCCACCCTCAAAGCAGCCGTCCTTAATCCGTATGTGGTTTTCTCGGTGCTTGTCAGCGTGTGGAACGCCGTTATTGATCCCACTACCTCCGGTATTTCCGATAGCGTGAATGCACTTACATACGAAAAGCCGAAATGCAAAGGACAGTAATTTCGGGAGGTGTGACACATGCTTCGGTTTTATAACAGCGAATGGGAAAAATACGTATCTCATTGCGGGTTTACCGATGATGAGCTTGAAATAGTCAAATTTTTAAGGAGAGGATGGGCGCAAGCCGATATTGCGGCGGAGCTGTGCGTTTCCCTGTCTACGCTAAAAAGACGAATTAAGCGCATTTATTTGAAAATAATCGACTGCATTTACAATTGAACACCGAATTTATAATTTATCCGTCCTCATTTTTTGGGGACGGGTATTTTTTTGACCTTTTTTTGAGCTGTAAACGAACCACAAGAATGTCTTTTGTGTTGTATGATAATCACAGAATATAAATTGCTTTCGGTGCACAGAGAGCGATTTATAAATAAAATTAAGGAGATTGTTATGGAATACGAAAACAGATACGCTTCTAAAGGGATTGCCGGTACCGGGCTTGGACTCGGAATTGCCGGAACAGCGCTTGGAGTGCTTGCCGGAGGTCTTAACGGCAACGGTCTTTTCGGCCGAACGGCAAACGGCACTTGCAGTGAGGACCACTTTGTCAGCAGATACGAATCCGAGCAGTCGGCAAGAATAGCCGAGCTTGAAACCGAAGTAAAGCTGAGAGACGCAAACACCTATACCGATCAAAAAATGCTGGATATGTACAAGTACATTGACGGAAAGTTTAATACGGTTGAAGCACAGCTCTGTCAGCAGAGTGTTGTCAATGCTCAGGTTGCGGCAAATCTTTCCTGTATGCAAAACACCGTTGCAGCTCTTCAGGGACTTACAAAAACGGTCATTCCGATCGACAATGTTTGCCCCGAACCGATGAAGCGTTACAACAGCTGGACAGCTCCCACAGCGGCGGCCGCTCAGGCGGTTAATACAAAATGACAAAGAGGGGCGGCAATCGCTGCCCCTTGATTTTTGAAAGGAAATTTATATGGAATTTGAAAGAGTGCTTAACGGCATTTTAAAATACATGGACAAGGAAGTTTACTCAAGGATGAACAGCTGGCAGGAAATAGCCGCCCGAATTGCTGTGGCAAGAGTCATGAGGAACAGCGAAAATTTGAAAAAGTCCTTATGTGAAAATCCTTTTCTTCGCAGCTTTGCAATATCCGATGAAAACGGAACAATAGATGTCGACGGACTTTATGCGGATTTGAAAGAACAGGTTGTGAGCAAGGGGAAAATCGAAATAACGATCCCTCTTTTCGGCACATTTAAATTTTCTCCGTCGGACATTGATAATCTCTATTCCACGATAACGGAGTGACGATATGAAAAAAATCAAAGAATACGTTGAGAGAATCAACGAAGAAATCGAGGACGCCAAAAACTATGCCGAATGTTATGTTGAACAAAAAGCAAAAGGTAATATGACCGATGCGAATAAATATCGGGAAATATCCGGGGACGAATTAAAACACGCCTCATACATACATGATTTTGCAACAAAAGACATTGCAGAACTTGAGAAAGTTT
>CAKUJL010000239.1 GCA_934661715.1 uncultured Oscillospiraceae bacterium
CTGTCGCCGCTGGCAATGGTCTCAAAGCCAATGGACTGCATCGCGCGGACGGTCGTAAGCTTCGTGTCCTTGCAGCGCATATGTACGCCCGTAATGAAGCCGTCCTCGCTGACCTCCAGAGAGTTACAGAGGATCGTCGGCCAGCCGAGCTTTTTCATGAGCGGCTTTGCAAACTCCTCAAAGGTGTCGCTCAAGATCACGACCTGCGTTTTTTCGCGCAGCGCGTCCAGAAAGTCCTTCGCGCCGGGCAGCGGGTCAATTTTCGCGATGACGTTCTGCACGTCTTTGAGCTTCAGCCCGTGCTCTTTCAGAATGCCGAGCCGCCAGCGCATGAGTTTATCGTAATCGGGCTCGTCGCGCGTGGTGCGGCGCAGCTCGGGGATGCCGCTTTCCTCAGAAAAAGCGATCCAGATCTCGGGCACGAGCACGCCCTCCAGATCAAGACAGACAAGATTCATACCTTCGCCTCCTACAAGGGTTTCGTTGTTTCCTTGCAGGTATGCGCCGCCGGGAAACTCAAAAAAAGTTTTTCAGTCTAAAATTTTTTCGGCTACTCTTATTATACAGGATTTTGCCGAAAAAGCAATCGGAATTTCTTTTGTTTCTGTGCGTTTTGCAGAATAAGAGACAGCCGCGCCGCGCATACTATGGGTGCGTTCATCAAAAGGAGGAATATTCATGGATACCTTGGCATTGATTCTGGCCATCATCGGCGCGGTCAACTGGGGCCTTGTGGGCTTTGCGCGGTTTGATCTCGTCGCGTGGATCTTCGGCGGGCAGACCGCAAGCGTCAGCCGCATCGTCTACGCCGTCGTGGGGCTGGCGGGGCTCTGGTGCATCACGCTTCTGTTCCGCCGCTCCAGAAAATCGGAAGCGTGAAAAAACCCGGGTGCAGTCTGAACCCTGCATCCGGGATTTTTTACGGCTGCACCGCACAGTTCGGCAAGAAGCCTCGGCGAGAGATTTTTCGTCAAGGCAAGGTTTGAAAACGCAGGAAGGCTTTGTGCCTTTCAAGTTTTCAAACCGCGGCATTGGCGGAAAAGATCCGGCGAGGCTCGCCGCCGGGCTGCGTGGTGCTGCCGTTTTTACTTTAGGTTGCAGCGGATGATGCACTCGAAGCTCTTGCCGCCGTAGGTGGTAGAGACGGTCGTGGTTCCCTTGCCGGAGGCGGTGACGACGCCGTCTGCGTCCACGGTGCACACGCCGGTGTTGCCGGACTTCCACGAAAGGCCCTTGACGCGGTTTCCGTCGGCGTCCTTGAGGGAAATTTTGAAGTATTCACCCAAGAAGGCCATCGTCACGTCCGAGTGGCTGAGCGTGCAGCCTTCGGCGTCAGCGGTTGTGCCCGATTCCGCGCTGGAATCCAGCTTGCAGCGGACGATGCACTCGAGCCTTACGCCGTCGACCTCGGCGCGGACGGTCGTTGTGCCGCTTCCGACGGCGGTGATCGTTCCGCTGGACGACACGGTCGCGACGGACGAATTTTCGCTCGTGTAGGTGACGGACGCGCCCTCGGATGCATTGCTGACGATCAAAGGCGCCTGCTCTCCGGGATAGAAGAGCGTCATGTCGGTCGAGTTAAGCGCGGGCGGAAGCGACTCTTCCTGCGCCGGCTGCTGGGCCTCCTCGGCGATAAAGTCGCAGGTGACGAGGCACGTGGCCGTCTGTGTGCCGCAGCTGGCGGTGATGACCGCGGTGCCGCCGTTGACGGCTACGACCTTGCCCTGCTGGTTGACCGTGGCGATCGTTTCATCGCTCGAGGTGAACACGACCTCCTGATTGCAGGTCTCGGGGAGCTTCTGGACGGTGATGTTGTAAAACCGCTCGGGCTCGTCAAATGTGATGGACGAGGTCGCAAGCGTCAGTCCCTCGCAGGGAATGACAGCCTCGGGCGCAGACGCGCCCTCCTCACTGGGCTTGAAATCCTCTTCGTTCATATACTGCTGCTCGGTGGGCGCGGCGGGCTGGGTCTCTTCGGGAGCCGTCACCGTTTCCTCCGGCGGCGTTACCTCCTCCTGCATCGAAGAAGGCTCGCTCGGGCCAAGGAATTTCGGAAACCACGCGAGCTGATAGAGCGCAAACGCCGCTCCCAGCACGACGGCAAGGCCCAAAATCGAGCAAATCACCGCCATCATCCACTTCGGGATTTTGTACGGGTTTTCGCCGGGCGCGGGCTTTTCCTTTGTCTTGGGCGGTGCGGAGAAGCGGCCGCCTTTTTTCTTGCTGAATTTCCCGCCGGACTTGGCGGGCTTATAGGGCGCAGACATGACCGGCATGGGCTCGGCTGCGCCGGGCTGCACGGCCTTTCCGCAAAGCGGACACTGGCTGAGCGCGGCGTCAAACTCCGTGCCGCAGTATTCGCATTTTTTCAGTTTCATGCAAAGCCTCCGTTTTGCTCGTGTGCGCAGGATACGCACGGGATATGGCGCGGCAAATGGCCGCAGTTTGGAACTTAATTTGTATCATACCACAACTTTCGTCAAATTCCAAGTCCAAGCTACAATATCTTGTATTGCATTTTTACGGGAAATGCCTTAAAATAGAGTGTCTGAAAACCGGCAATGTACGCAAGCCGCGGGAAAGTCCCGCTGTCCGGGCGTGTCGATGTTTTCATTTCTACCTCAGGGTGGATCTGAAATCTGGCGATATGACCGGCGGCACGAAAAGGCCCGGCGTCCGGGCGTGTCGATATTTTTCAGTTCTACTCAGGGTGGATCTGAAAACTGACGATGTGACCGGCGGCGAGGAATTTTCGTGCTGGGCAAGCCATTTTTCCGCAGGAATACTGTCGTATTTCAAGGGAAAATGGCGCTGACGCAGCGCGGAAAGGCCCGCTGTCCGGGTGCGTTGACAGCTGGAAGTATACACCCCTAGACACGGAAATTCGCGCCGTCTTTCCAAAATGATTCATATTATCTTATCATATTTGCGCTGTATATGCAAATGCTGCGGTATAGTTTTTCCCTGCCGC
>CAKUJL010000240.1 GCA_934661715.1 uncultured Oscillospiraceae bacterium
GTAGATCGTTCGGGTGCTTGTCGTCGGTGCAGAACATGCAGCGCTCGGCGTACTGCGGGGTGAGAAGCCCCGCCAAGGCCTCCAGATTCCGCGCCGCCGTGCCCTCGCGGATCATGATGAACTGGCCGCGTTTTAATTTTTCCAGCGCGTCTTCGATCGTCGAGCACTCGTGATCCGAGTAAACGCCGGCGGCAATGTAGGTGTCGAGATCTTTTCCCAAAAGGCCCGGCGCGTGGCCGTCGATCTTCTTGTGGTGCGCCTGTGCGGCGACGATCTTGGAGACGACCTCCTTGTCGTTGTGGATGACGCCGTATGCGTTCATCATTTCGGCAAGGCCCTGCACTCTGGGATAGTCATAGAACGAGTCGATGGCCCGGTAGTCCAGGTTCGCGCCCGACTCGTCCATCGGCGTCGCGGGAACGCAGGACGGGAGCATGAAGCGCACGTCGATGGGAAGCCCCTCCGTCGCCTGGAACATGTAGTCGATACCGTCGGTGCCCATGACGTTTGTGATTTCGTGGGGGTCGGTGATGACCGTCGTCGTGCCGTGCGGAAGCGTGGCTCTGACAAATTCCTTGGGGCTGACCAGGCTCGACTCGAGATGAATGTGCGCGTCGATGAAGCCGGGGCAGACGATTTTTCCCGTCATGTCGTATTCGACCTCACCGTCGTACTGGCCGAGACCCACGATCAGCCCGTTGGCGCAGGCGATGTCGCAGGTCGTCAGCTCGTTGGAGAAGACGTTGACGAACGTTGCGTTCTTGAGCACCAGATCGGCCTTTTTCCGGCCTGACGCGGCCTCGATGACCTTCTGCTTCTTGAGAAGCTTTCTCTGAATTTTTCCTGCGTAGCTTTCGGTGGTTACGGCCATGGCAATTTCATCCTTTCTGTCAATTCCGCGTGGGATTGGTTCCGCTTGCGTGCGTTAAGCACAGCTTCTTGCTGGTATTAGCACAAATTATACGCCGGAACACGAAATTTGTCCATACTATTTTTGCGCGTCCAAGAAAAATTGTGAGATTTCGAAAAAGTTGAACAGAAACTATACACCGCTGGCCCCGCATGATATAATAAAATTTTGGAGGCGAGGACATGAAGCTTTTGATGCATATCTGCTGCGCACCGTGCGCAAACCTGCCCATTGACGTTCTGCGCTCTAGCGGCATTGACCTGACCGGCTACTGGTATAACCCGAACATCCACCCCTTCACCGAGTACCGCGCAAGACGGAACTGTTTGCAGGAATACGCGAAGACGATCGATTTGCCGCTTCTCGTGCGGGATGATTACGGCCTTCGCCCATTTGTAAGAGCTGTGGCCGACGATATCGCGGGCCGCTGCGTCAAGTGCTATGAAATGCGGCTTTTTGAGGCGGCAAGGATGGCAAAGGAGGGCGGCTTCGACGCGTTCACCTCGTCTTTGTTCATCAGCCCCTACCAGCAGCACGAGCTGATGCGGGACGTGGCCTACCGGGCCGGCGAGGAATACGGCGTGCAGTTTTACTATCAGGACTTCCGCCCCCTATTTCGCGACGGCCAGACGAGAGCCAGAGAGCTCGGCTTTTACATCCAGAAATACTGCGGCTGCGTCTTCTCCGAGCAGGAGCGGTATCAGAAGCCGTCGAGAATTATTCCGTAAAAAAGTCTCTGCATCGTTTGATGCAGAGACTTTTTCTATCCAATGGTGTACGACTGGCTTGTACCGCACCAAAGGGTTCCACGGCACCAAAGGCCCCTTTGTGTAAAGGGGGCTGTCAGCGACAGCTGACTGAGGGATTGTGCAGTGGGCAGTATCAAATTACCGACTGCGTCCGGCAACCGGCGCTCAATCCCCTCAGTCAGCTTCGCTGACAGCATCCCTACCCTCTTTGTCCCTTCGGGACATTTCCCCCTGACAGGGGGAATCGGCCCCTTGCCGCAAGGGGAGCCTCGAGAGGTGCGCCGGAACTCTCTGATACCTTAAATCCTCTGGTGCAGTGCAGCGCGGCTTTTGCTATTTCTCTGTCTCCAGCTCCACACCGGACTCCGCATAATACGTGCCGAGCGTAATGCTTGTGACCTTCTCGCCTTCGACAAGGAAGGTCAGCCGGACATGACCGGTTTGCAGCGAAATGGTTCCCGTCGGGCTGCCGTCAGCGCCTTCGCCGCTGTAGGTAAGCTCCGCGTCCGGGTAAACGGCAAGCACGTCGTCCGCGCTGCATCCATTTTTGAGGCCGCTCGGAAGCGCCCAGTCGCTGGTGCCGAACGTCTGAATCTCGTTGAGAACAAAGCCGTCTCCAATATCTGCAAATTGCAGCACAGCATCATAAAGATAATCCGGGTCGTTTGTCAGGTTGTACCGCCAGTAGATATAGCGGAAATCGCCCTTATCGGTGCAGACGTAGAGCTCATCGCTCTCTTCTTTGGGTGCGCCCAGAACCGTGCGCACATCCGCAGCCGGCAGACCCAGCTTCACCGGGCCGAGCGTGGTTCCAAGCAGCTCCTGCTCGAGCGCTTTGTCGAAAATTTCATCGGCCGCCGGCTCTCCGCGGGAACCGACGCCGGATTCTTCGGCCTTCGCGTCTTCTTCCGCGGGGGCTTCCTCGGCGGCGGCTTCCTCCATCGCTTCCTCCGGCTCGGCGGCAGCGGGGGCTTCCTCGGCGGCAGCTGTTTCCATGGTCATGGTCGCAGTCTCCGCCGTATTTGCGCTCTTCATGCTCCACAGCGGCAGACGGCTGGCAAGCCCGATGACGAGCACACAGCACGCGGCCAGCGCCGCCCACTTGATCCAGTAGACGTTCGATCTTTGCTTTTCCACCGGCTGGTCGGCGCGGGAAATCAGGTCGTCCCCCACGTAGCCGATGGCGCGGAACAATTTTTCCTGCTGTTCTCGCTTTGTCATACGGCAATGCCCTCCTTCTGCAAAAATGCGCGCAGCTGCTCGCGCGTACGGAAAAGCATCGATTTGAC
>CAKUJL010000241.1 GCA_934661715.1 uncultured Oscillospiraceae bacterium
CAGGTCGAAGACCAGCAGATCGTCTTTACCGACAAGGACGAAAAGAACGTCTATCAGACAAACGTCATGGACGACCCCACGCTCACCGAGCGTCTTTACGAGTCGGGCGCGAAGTTCTCCAAGGACGTCGACACGTCGACATCGCCGCTTGTGAGCATGCTCATCACCGGTTTGCTGCCGATGCTCATTTTCATCGGTCTTGGCCAGTACATGGCCAAAAAGCTGCGCGAACAGATGGGCGGCAAGGACTCTTTGATGTTCGGCGGCGTGGGAAAATCCGGCGCGAAGGTCTATGTCCAGTCCACGCAGGGCATCCATTTTGACGATGTGGCCGGCGAGGACGAGGCGAAGGAGTCTCTGGCCGAGATCGTCGATTATCTCCACAACCCGCAGAAATACACCGACGTCGGCGCGTCGATGCCGAAGGGCGTGCTGCTCGTCGGCCCTCCGGGAACGGGCAAGACCATGCTTGCCAAGGCCGTCGCCGGCGAGGCGAACGTGCCGTTTTTCTCGATGTCCGGCTCTGAATTTGTCGAAATGTTCGTCGGCATGGGCGCAAGCAAGGTCAGAGACCTATTTAAGCAGGCCAAGGAAAAAGCGCCCTGCATCGTCTTCATCGACGAAATTGACGCCATCGGCAAAAAGCGCGACAACCAGCTATCGAGCAACGACGAGCGCGAACAGACGCTCAACCAGCTGCTGACCGAAATGGACGGCTTCGAGGGAAACAACGGCGTCATCATCCTCGCCGCGACGAACCGGCCGGAGTCGCTGGACCCGGCGCTGACCCGTCCGGGACGGTTTGACCGGCGCGTGCCTGTGGAGCTTCCCGACCTTGCCGGACGCGAGGCCATTTTGAAGGTCCACGCACGCAAAATCAAAACCGCCGACGATGTCGATTTCCACACCATCGCGCGGATGGCCTCCGGCGCTTCGGGCGCAGAGCTTGCCAACATGATCAACGAAGCCGCCCTTCGCGCCGTGCGCAACAACCGCACCGTCGTCACGGAAGCGGATCTTGAAGAGTCCATCGAGGTCGTGATCGCGGGCTATCAGAAAAAGAACGCGGTCCTGTCCGATCAGGAAAAGAAGACCGTCGCGTATCACGAGATCGGCCACGCGCTGGTCGCCGCCATGCAGACGCACTCGGCCCCCGTGCAGAAGATCACGATCATCCCCAGAACATCCGGCGCTCTGGGCTACACGATGCAGGTCGACACCGGAGACAAGTACCTCATGACAAAAGACGAGCTTGCCAACAAGATCTGCACGTTCACCGGCGGCCGTGCGGCAGAAGAGGTCGTCTTCGGCGAAATTACGACCGGCGCTTCGAATGACATCGAACAGGCAACGAAGCTGGCAAGAGCCATGATCACGCGCTACGGCATGAGCGAGGAATTTGACATGGTCGCCCTCGAGACGGTCAATAACCAGTACCTCGGCGGCGATACGTCCCTTGCCTGCTCGGCGGCCACACAGCAGGAAATTGACCGGATGGTCGTAAAGCTTGTCAAACAGCAGCACGAAAAGGCGCTCGGCATCCTGAAGGACAACCGCAAAGCCCTCGACGTGCTGGCGAAGTTCCTCTATGAAAAGGAAACCATCACGGGCGAAGAATTCATGGATCTTCTGCGCAAGGAAACGGAGGCGGAAAAACAATGAGACAGCGTTCTTCCTACGGCTGGCTGGAGCTGATCCTCGGCATTTTGCTGACGATCCTCGGCATCTACAGCTTCTTCCGGCCCGTCGATTATCTGACGACGCTCATCGTCGTCTACGGCGTCGCGGCGTTCGTCACGGGCATCGCGGACATCATCTTCTACTGCAAAATGGAGCGGCACATCGGCTTTGCCCCGACGATCTCGCTGGCCACCGGCGTTCTCGGCGTGATGGCGGGCCTCGTGCTGATGATCCACCCCGGCGCGGGACGCTGGGCGGTCGGACTTTTCTTCCCGCTGTGGTTCATCGCGCACTGCATCTCGAGACTCACGCACCTTCGCGTCGTGCGTTTTCTCGCCGGAACGACGTTTTACGTGTTCGACATGATCATCAACATTCTTGGCATCCTTCTGGGCGTTCTGATGCTCCTGACCCCGCAGGTGACGATTCTGTCCATGAATCTGGTCATTGGGTTCTATCTGCTGCTGCTTGGGGTGGATTGTATTATTGAAGCTTGTACGAAGCTGGGAGCGAGGTAGGTTTGGGCGACTGCCTAGCCGTGGCCCAGGGGGCCATTGTTTTTCTGGTGGAGGCCACCAGATTGCCTTTTTCGACCCCACGCTTCTTAGCTGCGCAAAGAAGCGCCGTGTCGAGCCGCCGGGAAGAAGTTGCTGGGGTGGCTGCGCTGCGACGCAGCTCAACAAAAGGGCCGCGGCCCTTTTGAAATCCTTGGGGGTCTCGACAATTTGTACAGACGAAAAAAGAGAGTGCTTACGGTTACGTAGGCACTCTCTTGCTGTTTTGCGGCTGCGTCGGATTTCGGTTCGTTTACAACGATCTTCGTGCCGAGCAGCAGATTTCCGGTGCAGGCCGCCGCGGAGATCGCTTAGCTCTGCACGCGCCTCCGCGGTTCGGGGGTTGTGGATGATGTACGCACTTCTCAAAGGCTCCCCTTGCGGCAAGGGGAGCTGGCGCCGTAAGGTGTCTGAGGGGATTGAACGTTGGTCGCCGGACGCAGTCAGTAATTTGATACTGCCCACTGCACAATCCCTCAGTCAGCTTCGCTGACAGCTCCCTTTACACAAAGGAGCCTTGGTGCGGTGCATAATTCTAGCCCATAAGAAGCCCCAGGGAGTCTGAGGGGCCGCGGCCAGGAAGTTGGCCCATCCCCCCGCTTGTATGACAAGTCAAAATGAATTTCACAATCTTTCCTCCCCCTTTGGGCGAAATTTTGTCGCTTGGCACAATGTTTTTTCGCGGCTGCAATTTCCTCTTGC
>CAKUJL010000242.1 GCA_934661715.1 uncultured Oscillospiraceae bacterium
GACTGGTAGAGGACAAAGTGCCGCTCAACATTGTGCAGGGTATCCTGGGTCATGCGTCGATTGAGACGACGCGCAAATATCTTCATAAAAACGAAGACATCGAGCGCGAGGCCATCGGCACGATGAGCAATTATCTTCACATGGATCAGATGGACGCGGCTCCAAAATTAAATGGCGCAGCACCCCGCGCCAAGTTCGCGGATGTGATCCTGCCGACCTTTCCGCAGCGCCGAAATCATACGGTCTAAAAACAAAAAAACACGCCGTTGCATACTTTATTGCAAACAGCGCGTAGGATCAATTGGCAGCACCTTTTCGGTGCAGACCTTTTGAACCTTAAAATATGGATGTAATATCCACCTATTTCACAAAAGGACTCCTCGGGCGACAAGAATTGCAAATGAGCAAAACGGAAAAATCCGAACATTTCGATAGAGAAATCGCCGCATTTCTCACGAAATACGGCGATTTATGGTTGCGGGAGGAGGATTTGAACCTCCGACCTCCGGGTTATGAGCCCGACGAGCTACCGAACTGCTCTATCCCGCGATAGAAGCTCTCAATGGAGCTTAATTATAATAGCACAGTCAGGCCACCGTGTCAAGGGCTTTTCCAAAATATTTCTCAGTACAGACTCAAGAGCGTCAGCGCTGCGGCGGAGAGCATCGCCCAGGTGCGAAACGTCTTCTTTCCCGTCAGAAGCGAGACGATCGCGCAGACCGCGCCGCAGGACAAAACGCCAATGAGCCACGCGGACTGAAAGCGCAGCGGCGTGAAGCCGTAGACGTCGATGTAGAGATACAGCTTTGCCGCCGCGATGGCCGCGAACGCGAGACTCTGTACGAGCAGCAGCACGCTCAGCGCAAGCGCTCGCCTGCTTTCCCGCACCGGCTTTGCGCCCCAGCGCGTGACGAGCCACAAGAGCGCAAAGTTGACCGCCATCACCCGGCACAGCGAGAAAAAGCCCTGCCGCGCAAACTCTGCCACGGTGTACCCCTCCGGTACGGTCCTCGTGAACGCGCCAAAAAGATACCCCGCCTGCAAGACGAAAAACGCCGCGTACACCAGCGCGAACACGCCCAGCGCCGCCGTCCAGACCGCCATCGGGACCTTGCGAAGGGCGCAAACCGCCGCGTTCACCTTCTCCCCTCTAGCGCGGACGCTTTCAAGGCTCTCGCGTCCCGTGCCCGCGATCAGGCCAAACAGATACGCGCCAACCGGAAGACTCAGCAGGACATTCCAGAGAACTACACCGTTCACCTCAAACCGAAGCGCCGAGAAAAGCCGCGCCGCAGCGTCACCAAAAGCTGCGTCCGCACGCGAAAGATTCTGCACCGCAAGCACAAGAAGTCCAACCGCCAGAGCAAAACCGAGTGCGGCAAAAGCCGGAACCGCAGCCTGCTTTTTCCCGCCGCTTCTGAAGTGCGACACGCCGTACCCGACCGTCCGGATGCGCAGGAAAAAGTGCTTGAACGGAAAGACGATGAGGCCAAAAAGCGCGTCGAGCGGCAGAAGATGGGAGGTTTCTCCTTCCAGCAGCCGATTCGCGCGGCACAGCACCCAGTACACCGCAAACGCGTGCGTGGACAGAACCGTCAAATCGCCCCAGACGCGGTTTTTGCCGAACGAAGCGGCGCACGCCGTGACCGCCACGCAGGAAAGCCAGAACCCGCTCTCCGGATTTCGCGGCGCATCCCGATAAAACCACTCCGCCGCCAGAAGAAACAGCGCACAGAAAACCGGGAACGCGTACCGTGCGCCGCACAGGTAAAGATAGGCCGGGATATACAGGAAAACCGCCAGCCAAAGCTCTCGCTTCGAGGCCGAAAACGGCGACGGTTTGGTAAGATGATCTTCATCCCAACACGTTTTTTCCGGCAAAATGGGCGCAGCAAGCTCCTGGGTGCCCGATTGGACATCCATATTTCGTTTCTCCATATGAAATTCTCCTTATTCCGTTTTCTCGTCGTCCACGAACTCGAGCAGATCGCCCGGCTGGCACGAGAGCTCATGGCACAGCGCCATCAGCGTTGAAAAGCGGATGGCCTTGGCCTTGTTGTTTTTGAGGATCGAGAGGTTTGCGGGCGTGATGCCGACGCGCTCGGCAAGCTCTCCGGCGGAAATTTTCCGCTTGGCCATCATCACGTCCAGATTCACTAAGATCTCCATGCCGCGCCTCCTAGATGGTCAGGTCCAGATCATCCTTCATCAAAATCGCCTGCTCAAAGACGTTCTTGACGATCCGGACGATCAGCGCCATAAACCCCGCGGCGATCGCGACGGCGCTGAACGGCAGATAGTAAAAGCTGCTGGCAAGGCAGATGACGCCAGCGCCCACGCAGCACCAGCTCACCGAGCGCAGCAGCACAACGTTTTTCGCGTCAAACACCACCTGCGAGCGGATATTCCGAAGCAGCCGCCAGAGCTTCCACAGAAGCGCCCAGCCGAAGACGCTGCAAAGATAGATCGTTATCATCATCCGCTTCCCTGTGCTCCACGGCATGCCGCGCACCGCCGTGAACCACCGCACCGCCGCATAGCAGAACGCGTCCAGCAGCAATAACAGCGCCGCGAAGACCACCACGCACACCTGCGACAGCCGCACGCTCTTATTCTCGTTCCAGTTCATCAAAACCACACCCCTTCGTTACGGTCAGGATACCATATCGTGCATCGATTGTCAATCTATTTTTATCGTTTTTCGATAATTTCTTTTTGTTTTTCAATCAGAATCCGTAGGGGCCGATGCCCACATCGGCCCGCTTCCCATCCGGAAAAGGTGCAAAAAAGAAGAGGCAGGTCTCCCTGCCTCTTCAGTGTGTCAAAAAACCTCGTAGAGTTTCGCCCCGCAGGGCGAAATAAAATGGAAATCCATTTTATCCGGCGGC
>CAKUJL010000243.1 GCA_934661715.1 uncultured Oscillospiraceae bacterium
CGTCAAAACTTAGAAACGCTCAAAAAACGCGCCGGAAAAGCGCAGCTGTTCGCCGTCGTCAAGGGAAACGGCTACGGTCTGGGTCTTGTGCCCCTGGCCGCTATCTGCCGCGACGCCGGCGTCACGACCTTCTGCGTCACGGAGGTTTTGGACGCGAAGCAGCTGCGGGACGCGGGCTTTACGCAGAATATCCTCATGATTCGCCCGACGTGCGACGTTGACGAGGTGCACGCGCTTGTCGATCTGGACGTGATTTTGACCGTCTCGAGTCAGGACGACGCCGCCGTCCTGAACGGCATCGCCACGCAGCGCAAGCAGAAGATCAAGGCGCACATCGAAATCGACACCGGCATGGGCCGGTACGGCTTTTTGCCGAGCGAGATCGACAAGCTCATCCACATCTATTCCTACATGGATGGTCTGGACCTGTGCGGGATCTACACGCACTTCCATTCCGCCTTCTGTAATAAAAAAGCGACCGACCTGCAAGCCGTCGCCTTCCGCTCTGTCATTCGCCAGCTTCAGGAAAAGGGCTTCGAGGTCGGCCTCTGCCACTGCTGCAATTCCGCGGGCCTTCTGCGCTTTCCCAACTACGCGATGGACGCCGTGCGCGTCGGTTCGGCGATCCTTGGCCGCTTGAGCTTCAAAGGAAGCTACAATCTCAAGCGCGTCGGCGTTCTGGAGGCAAGCGTCGACGAGCTGCGCTGGCTCCCCAGAGGGCACTCCTGCGGCTACGGCGCGGGCTGGAAAGCGAAAAAGCCCACCCGCATCGCGGTTCTTCCCATCGGCTGGTACAACGGCTTCGGCTGCCAGATGGGAAACGACCTCACCAGAAGAAAAGACAGTCTGCGCGGCGTTTTCTCGAACCTCAAGCACCTGATCTTCGGCCGCAAGGGCTACAGCGTGCTGCTCGGCGGCAAGCGCTGCCGCGTTCTGGGGCACATCGGCATGCTCCACACCGTCGTCGACGTGACGAACGTCAACTGCAAGCTCGGCGACAAAGCCATTTTTGACGTCAATCCCCTGATGCTCAAGGGTGTCGACGTGATTTTCCAGTAATTTTTCGGAGGTGATCGCATGGCCCATCCCATCGCCGCCATCGCAACCGGCTTAACTCGCAGCGGCATCGGCATCCTGCGGATGTCCGGAGACGGCTGCATTGAATTGGCAAACCGCGTCTTTTCCCTCTATTCTGAAAAGAGCCTGCGCGATCTTCCCGACCGCAAGCTCTCCCGCGGCACGCTCTTTGACGCGCAGGGCCGTCCCATCGACGAGGCCATGGTCTTCGTCTCCCGTGCGCCGCACTCGTATACCGGCGAAGATACCGCGGAATTTCAGTGCCACGGTTCTCCCGCCGTCCTGACTGCGGGCCTTTCCGCGCTCTTTGCAGCCGGTTTCCGGCAGGCGGGGCCCGGCGAGTTCACCAAACGCGCCTTTCTGAACGGCCAGATGGATCTCACACAGGCTGAGGCCGTCATCGACCTCATCGACGCCGAAACCGCCGACGCCGCCGCCAACGCGGCAGGTCAGGTCGCGGGCGTGCTTCGCAAAAAGCTGGACCCGATCTATGACAGTCTCATGGACATCTGTTCGCACTTTCACGCTGTGCTCGACTATCCCGACGAGGACATCGAGCCCTTCCGGCTGCAAAGCTACACCGACACCCTGAAAACCGCCTCGCGGCAGCTCGACACGCTTCTTTCCTCCTGCCGCCGCGGCAACTTCATCAAAAACGGCGTCCAGACCGCTATCTTAGGTGCGCCGAACGCGGGAAAGTCGAGCCTGCTCAACGCCCTCGCCGGTTTTGAGCGCGTCATTGTCACCGCCATCCCCGGCACCACGCGCGACGCGGTCGAGCAGACCGTGACCCTTGGCCGCCACCTTCTGCGCCTGCTCGATACCGCAGGCATCCGCGAAACGGACGATACGGTCGAACAGCTCGGCGTCGCACGGTCGTTCAAAGCCGCCCAGAGCTGCCAGCTGGCCCTCTTCGTCATCGACGGCTCGAAGCCTCTGACGCCGGAAGATGAGGCCGCCATGGACGCCGCCCTGCAAGCGCCCGAGGCCATCGCGATTCTCAACAAGCAGGACCTTCCCTGCGTCATAGACCCCAGCGAGCTCCCCTTCGCCTACGTCATCCCCGTCAGCTGTGAAAAGGGCGAAGGCCTCGATCTTCTGGAGCAGGCGCTCGACATGGTCTTCGAAGACGAAACCCCCTGCGACGGCTCGATCCTCACCAACGCCCGGCAGGCCGACGCCATCGCAAAATCCCGCGAATCGATCGAAGCCGCCCTTTCGTCTTTGTCCCTCGGCATGACCCCCGACGCGGTTCTGGTCGACGTCGAAGCCGCCATGGAAGCCCTCGGCGAAGCCACCGGCCGCGTGGTCCGCGAGGATATTACCAACCGGATATTCGAGCGGTTCTGCGTCGGTAAGTAGGCATACTGCCTGGCCGTGGCCCAGGGCCAGTTTTTTCTGGCAGAAGCCTGCCAGACTGTCCTTTTCTCGACACCATTCTTCTTAGCTGCGCAAAGAAGAGTGGTGTCGAGCCGCCAAGAAGAAGTTGCGAGGAGTTGCTGCGCTGCGGCGCAGCTTCAACAAAAGGGCCGCGGCCCTTTTGAAATCCTTGGGGTTCCCGATTTTTTCTTCTTCAAAAACCGTATTTCTTCTACGGGCTTTGGTAATGCTCTCATGCTGGATTGATGCTGCGTACTGGTTTGGTCAATTTTCAACGATCTTCATGCCGAGCAGCAAATCTTCGGTCTTTGGCCGTCACAAGGCACTTTTGCTCTGCAAAAGTCCTTGTGAAGGGGCTGCGTCGGTGCGAGGAAGACCTCGTTGCACCACAGTGCCACCAGCGAAGAGA
>CAKUJL010000244.1 GCA_934661715.1 uncultured Oscillospiraceae bacterium
CCTGTGCACCGTCTCCGAGCTCAAGGCCATGGAGCAGCGCTTTGAGGTCGCGAAGCTGCTCAACGACGGCCTCATTTACAACGACATTCTCGAGAAGACCGGCGCATCGAGCGCGACCATTTCGCGCGTCAACCGCAGCCTCAACTACGGCACAGACGCCTATCGCACGATTTTCTCGCGTCTGAAGGAAGAAGACGCGGAGGAGAAGGCTTGAGCTGCTACGAGGCGCTGGCGGCGTCCTACGACGGTCTGACGCGCGACATTCCGTATGAAAAATACCTGCGCTTTGTAAAATTGCTCTGGAAGCGCTTCGGCGTGAAGCCAAGGAGCGTGCTCGATTTGGCCTGCGGCACGGGAAGCCTTTCCGTGCTGCTGGCAAAATGCGGCCTTCAGGTGATCGCGGCGGACCGGTCGGAGGATATGCTGACCGTCGCGGCGGAAAAGGCGATGGAGCTGGAAGAAAACCGGCCCTTTTTTATTGCGCAGCCGATGCAGCGCCTGCGGCTTCCGCAGCCGGTCGACGCGTGCGTGTGCGCCCTCGACAGTATCAACTATGTCACAAAGCCGCAGGACGTGCAGAAAACGTTTTCGCGCGTATTCGAAAGCCTCGTGCCGGGCGGCCTTTTTGTGTTCGACATCAACACGCCGTATAAGCTGGAAAGCCTCGACGGACAGGTGTTTCTGGACGAGACCGAGGACAGCTACTGCGTCTGGCGGGCCGCGTTTGACAGGCGGCACGGGCTCTGCCGCTACGGGATGGACCTGTTCCAGAGGCGTCTTGATGATACGTGGGAGCGCTCGTTTGAAGAGCACGTCGAACGGGCCTACACGCCGGAGGAGCTGACCGAATGGCTGCTTGCAGCAGGCTTCCAGACAGTCGAACAGTTCGGAAATCTGCGTTTGGATGCGCCGGAGCCAGACGAACAGCGCATTTTCTTCGCGGCAAAGAAAGGATAAAGACATGAACGATCAAATCACCCGCGCCATGACGAAAGACGGCCTTGTAAACGCCGTGGCCATCACGTCGACCGGCATCGTCGAGCGTGCGCGGCAGATACACAAGCTGTTTCCCACGGCGACGGCGGCGCTGGGACGGCTTTTGAGCGCGGCTTCCATGATGGGCAATATGCAGAAAACCGAGGATGGCTCCATTACCCTTCAGATCAAGGGCGGCGGGCCGCTGGGGACGCTTCTTGCCGTGTCGGACGCGGAAGGAAACGTACGCGGCTATGTGGACAATCCGCAGATCAGCCTGCTTGAAAAATTCCGCGGCAAGCTCGATGTGGGCGCGGCGGTCGGCAGTGACGGCATGCTCACGGTCATCCGCGATCTGCGGATGAAAGAGCCGTATGTCGGAAGCGTGGAGCTCGTTTCGGGTGAAATTGCAGAGGATATCACGCAGTATTTTGCCCAGAGCGAGCAGATCCCGTCTGCCTGCGCCCTCGGCGTGCTCGTGGACACCGACCAGAGCGTCAAGGCCGCGGGCGGCTATCTCATCCAGCTCATGCCCGGCGCAACGGACGACATGATCGACAAAATTGAAGCCGGTATCCAGAAGGCGGGCGCGGTCACAAAGCTCCTGGAGGGCGGCATGGACGGCAAGGCGCTGCTGGAGACGGTGCTGGAGGGGTTCGAGCTTGAAATTCTCGAGCAGACGCCGGTGGAGTACCGCTGCTATTGCAGCCGCGAACGCGTCACCCGGACGCTCATCAGCCTCGGCAAAAAGGAATTGCAGGACATCGTAGACAGCGGAAAGCCCATCGACATCGACTGCCAGTTCTGCGACAATATTTACCACTATTCCCCGGAAGACATCGCCAAAATTCTTAAGGACTTATAAAAAATTCCCACCGAAGCAGACGTTTCGGTGGGATTCTATTTTGCTTCTTTTCCGTTTTTGACGAGCAAAATCTGCGCCAGAATGCCGACGGCGAGCTCCTGCGGGGTCTGCCCGCCGAGATCGAGGCCGATGGGGCTGTGGACGAAGGAGAGCTGTTCGTCTGTGAAGCCGCGGTTTTTCAGCTGCGAGAACAGCGATTCGATTTTCCGGCGGCTTGCCAGCATACCGATATACCGCGCGTTTTTTTGCAGCGCCGCGGCCAGCGCCTCACCGTCCACCGCGTGGTCATGCCCGCACAGGACGAAGAACGCGCCCGCGGGGACCGGTTCTTCCAGAATGCCGCGCTCGACCGCCGGCACGCGCACAAAGCGGTCTGCCAGCGAGACGGCCTCAGAAATCTGCGTTTTTTCGCGGTCGTCAAAGAGCAGGATGCGAAAGCCCGTCGGCTTTGCAAGGCGCATGAGGCTCAGCCCCACGTGTCCGCCGCCGAAGATAACAAGCAGCGGCTTCGGCCGGAACACCTCAAAAAGAAGGCTGAGGCTCCCCGCGCAGCGTTCGCCGGAGGCAGCAGGGAAGTCGTAGCGCACAAACGCGTTCTTCCCGGCGTCCATCGCCCGCAGCGCGTCCTGCACGGCCCGGTGCTCCGCGGGTCCGCCGCCGATGGTGCCGCGCGTCTGCCCGTCGGAAAAGACGAGGAGCTTGCCGTTTGTGCGCGGAACGCTCCCGCTGGCCTCCGCGATGGTCACAACGGCGTAGGTGCGCCCCGCGCGTTCGGCCTCCAATTGCGCCTGTAAAAGCTGTTCCATGCCGCCATCCTCCGTTTCTTTCCGCTATCGTACCATCCCGCGCGAAAAAAAGCAAGGTTTTTGACTTCGTGCTTGACAAACGCACGCTGCGCCGCTATAATAAATATGCTTTTGAGAAAGCAAACCAATATGGGCCTGTAGCTCAGCTGGGAGAGCGTTCGGTTCGCATCCGAGAGGTCGAGAGTTCGAGTCTCTTCAGGTCCACC
>CAKUJL010000245.1 GCA_934661715.1 uncultured Oscillospiraceae bacterium
ATCAGTGAATAATTGTGGATTTTTTCGTATAATTCACAAATCTGTCTGCCGGACGCGGCTTTTCTCAGAAGGAAAGCTCCTCCATGCGGTCAAACGCCTCGCGGAGCTTTTCCATATCCACCGTGCATGCGATGCGGAAATGGTTCTGTCCGGCCGTTCCGAAGACGTCTCCCGGCGAGACGAGGATGTGCGCACGCTCGAGAAGCTCTTTGCAGAAGGCCTTGGACGAAAGGCCGGTCTTCTCCACGCCGGGGAACAGGTAGAACGTGCCCTTCGGCGCGACGAGGCTCAAATACGGGATATTCCCGACGCGCTGGGCCGAATAGAACACGCGGTCGCGGTATTCTTTGATGTAGCGCTCGCGGATGCGGCTGCGGTTTTCCAGCGCGGCGATGGCGGCTCTCTGCGAGATGGACGGGGCCGAGTAAATGAGTGCGCCGTTGATCTGGTTCATGCAGGAGACGAGCGCGGGCTCGGCGATGATGACGCCCACGCGCCAGCCGGTCATGAGGAAGTTTTTCGAGAAGCTGTTGAGCGTCAGCGTGCGTTCCTTCATGCCCGGAAGCGTGCGCAGCGGGATATAGTCGCCCTCAAAGAAGTAGGTCGTGTAAATTTCATCCGCCGCGACGAGAAGGTCGTATTCCTGCGCGACGCGGGAAAGCAGCTCGAGCGTATCGCGCCCGTAGGCCATGCCGGTGGGGTTCGTGGGGTTATTGAAGATGATGGCCTTCGTCTTCGGGGTGATGGCCGCGCGAAGGCGCTGTTCGGAAATGGCGTAATTTTCGGCCGCATACGTCGGCACGTCGACGCACACGCCGCCGGCGAGCTCGATCTGGCTGCGGTACATGGCGAAGTACGGCGAAAAGACGATGACCTCGTCGCCGGGGTTGAGGATCGCCATCATGCAAAGCGCCATGCCGAGGCAGCTCGACGCGGTGACGAGCACGTGCGCCGGGTCAAGCGCCTGCGAAAAATCTTCCTGCCATGCCTTGCAGACGGCGGCAATCAGCTCAGGATCACCCTTTGGGTCTCCGTAATGGGTGTGTCCGGCCTTCGCGTCGAGGTATGCCTTTTCAATGATGGCTTCGTCAGTGGTAAAGTCGGTGTCGCCGATCGAAAGATCGATGATATCGCTGTATTTTGCCAGCGCCGCGGTGTCGAGCGACAGGCCGCTGCCGGTGTTCTGAAAGCGTTCTGCGATATAATTTCTGATATTCATAACGATGCCTCCTGCGTGATATGCGGCACAACGGTCGCGCCGTTGGGAATGACGTAAATGGACTTTCCGGCGAGGTCTGCCTCCTTCAGAAGCGCATCCATATCGGAGAACGAGCGCATCCCCATGGGCCGGACGAGCTCGTCCGGGATCGAGGAATAGAGCAGAATTTTCTGCCGCTGGGCCTGTTCACAGTTCTGGAAGAAGATATAGCCCGCGACGGTGAAGGCTTCGCGGAGGCGCTTTTCGATCGTGCCGTCGAGTAAATTTTTGCACCAGCCGAAATATTCCTCGGGGCCGCCGCCCTCCGGCGCTTCGATCATCAGAACGAGCGTGCCGCCGGGCTTGAGGCCGGACTCGACGTTGTCGATCGTCTTCGTGCCCTGATAGAGCGAAATGTCCTTCGGGAAGCCGCCGCAGCTGGTGACGATGGCGTCGGCCTGCTCAGGAACGTCGACCTGATAAATTTTGTTGACGAGCCTGCAGCCCTCCTCCCAGGACTGAAGAAAGTGTCCCGAGAAAATGGCTGTGAGCTGCATCTGCGCGTTCATGACGAGGCTGACCATGAAAAGATGCGGGACCATCGCCGCCGCCTCGCACATGTCCTCGTGCAGGGGATTGTCCTGAAGAACGCCGTTTCCGATCTTCGGGTTCGAACGGAGGCAGTTGGGGTCGAGCGAATACGCGTGGTTGTGCCGGATGGTCTGAAGACCGGAGACGCCGGGGAGGATGCTCTTTCGTCCGCCGCCGAAGCCCGCCATAATATGATGGGTGCAGGCGCCGAGGCAGACCACAACATCTGCCGTCGCAACCGTGCGGTTGATGTAAACCGGCGTGCCGTGCGCGGTCGTGCCGAGATAGACGAGGTCCTTTGCCTCGCAGTCGTGGTTTTCCACGCGCACCTTCTCAAAAACTGCGTCCGTGACCAGCGTGCGGAGGTCTTTTTCATCGCCGCCGGTGTGCGTGCCGTTGGCCACGACGATGGTGAGCTTTTCATACGAAACGCCGCAGGCCTCGTGCAGGTAGGAGACCAGATGCGGAATGACGAGATCCTGCCGCATCCAGAACCGCGACATATCGCTCACCACGAGCGCGACGCTGGCTCCCGCGGAAATGGTCTCGGAAAGCGGCTTTGCGCCGATCGGGTGCGCGAGACTTTCGAAAAGCGCCGCGCGGATGTCCTCGATGGCGGGCGCTTCGTTTCCGTGCAGAACCGCCAGAACCGAGCCCTCGTCCAGCGGCACCGTGACACTTCCTTTTCCGTATGCAAATTGATAATTTTTCATGCTCTGCGCCTCACTACTACTATATATAGATATCTTTGCGCGAATTATATACGATACAGCATGGTTATGCAATCGTCAAAGCGTACAAAAAAGCCCCTTTTCAGGGGCTCATTGCATGACAAAAACGAACCGCACCGCCAGAGCCTTCCGATGCACCAATGGGTTCCTGCGCACCTCTCAAGGCTCCCCTTGCGGCAAGGGGAGCTGTCAGCGACAGCTGACTGAGGGGATTGAACGTCTCGTCGCCCAATGCAGTCGGTAATTTGATACTGCCCACTGCACAATCCCTCAGTCAGCTTCGCTGACAGCCCCCTTTACACAAAGGGGCCTTT
>CAKUJL010000246.1 GCA_934661715.1 uncultured Oscillospiraceae bacterium
AGCGGCAATCTGACTCGAACAGATGACAACACGGGTATGAACCGGGTGCTCTACCAACTGAGCTATGCCGCCATATTTGGTTTGCTGTTGGCTGAACAGCAAGATGAATTATAAAGGAAAAAGGGCGATTTGTCAAGTATGATTCTGAAGATTTTTGAAAAAATATGTGCGTAAAACGCAAATGGGGAAAGGGACGGTCTGGATGGGGAAGGCACTGATCTTGATTTTGTGCGGCGGGGCGCTTTATGTGGGGTTGGAGCTTTGTTACCGCGGCAGGAGCCACTGGAGCATGGGAGCTCTGGGCGGGGGGTGCTTTTATCTCATCGGGCTTCTGGACGAGGTGTGGCCGGGGGCGCCCTTGAGCGTGCAGATGGCGCTGGGGGCCTGGGGGATCGTGTGCGCGGAGTTTTTGACGGGGCTGCTTGTCAACCGCGTGCTCGGCCTCGGCGTCTGGGACTACAGCGGGCAGCGGCACAATTTGCTGGGGCAGGTGTGTCTGCCGTTTGCGGCCGCGTGGGCGGGGCTTTCCGGCGCGGCGGTGGTTTTGGACGATCTTCTGCGGCTGGCGCTTTTTGGGGAGGCGTTTTCGTTTCTGCGGTTTTTCTAGGGTGTATCTGAAAACTCCCAACGCACCCGGACAGCGGGTCTTTTCACGCTGCGCCGCGCCATTTTTCCTTGAAATACGTCAGTATTCCTGCGGAAAAATGTCTTGCTCAGCGCAAAAACTCCTCGCTGCCGGTCACATTGGGAGTTTTCAGATACACCCTAGTTTGGGCGGCGGCGCACCTTAGACGAGGTCTGCGAGGACGCCGTCTTCGAAGAGTGCGGTGACGCGGACGCGGCGGATTTCGTTGCGAAGGTTCTCGGCGTTACAGTAGACCTTGACGTAGTTCATGGTGTGGCCGGTGTAATAGCCTTTTTCGGGCTGCTCAAAAAGAACGTCGTGCTCGGTGCCGAGCTGGGAAGAAAGAAAAGCCTTGTGAAGGGCGGCGGCAGTCTGGCCGGCGAGGGCGGCGCGGCGCTCTTTTTCGGCGTTTTCGATCTGATCGGGCATCTTGGCCGCGGGCGTTCCCTTGCGGCGGGAATAGGGGAAGACGTGGACGGCAGCGAGGCGGCTGGTCTTCATGAATTCCAGAGACTCGGAAAATTCCTGCTCGGTTTCGCCGGGGAAGCCGACGATGAGGTCCGTCGTGACGGCGCAGTTGGGGAAGTATTCGTGCAGGAGGCGGACGCTCTCCAGATACCGCGCGGTGTCGTATTTCCGGTTCATGCGCTTGAGGACGGTGTCGCTGCCGCTTTGCAGGCTCAGGTGGAACTGTGGACAGAGATTTTTGCAGGTAGACAAGGTTTTGCAGAAAGTCTCGTCGACGGTGCGGGGCTCTAACGAGCCGAGGCGGATGCGCATTTCGGGCGCGGCATTGCAGACGGCCAGAAGCAGGTCCGGCAGGCGGCTGCCGTCTTTGAAATCCCAGCCCCAGGAGGAAATTTCGATGCCGTTGACGACGATCTCGCGGTAGCCCTCCCGGGCGAGCTTTTTTGTCTCTTCGACGGCGGCGGGGAGGGGCATGGAGCGGACGCGGCCTCGGGCGTAGGGGATGATGCAGTAGGTGCAGAAATTGTTGCAGCCGTCTTCGATTTTCAGAAGCGCTCTCGTGCGCTCGGCAAGACCGCCGGCGGGGAGCTGCTCGAAGGCGCGGGGAAGATTTGACGGCTCGACCTTTTCCCACGGGGTATGGGCTTTCTTTTCCTGCGCGGCCTGCTCCATCTGGGAGACAAACGCCTCGCGGTCTGCCGTGCCGACCATGACGTCGACGCCGAGGGCGCGGATATCCTCGGGCGCGGACTGCGCGTAGCAGCCGCAGACACCGACGGCGGCGTCGGGATTGAGCTTTTTGGCGCGGCGGATGGCGTTGCGGGATTTTTTGTCGGAGACGGCGGTGACGGTGCAGGAGTTGACGATATAGCCGTCGCAGGGCTCGTCGAATTCGCCGAGGGTATGGCCGTGGGACAGCAACATTTGTTGCATTGCCTGTGTTTCGTATTGGTTGACCTTGCAGCCGAGGGTGTAAAACGCGAATTTCATAGGTAAAACCACCAAACAAGTTTTTTGTTGACAAAAAATGTTTGTCTTATTTGTGAATAGTCACGGGGCGTATTTTTGCGATATACTATATATCAGTTTCAAATATATATCGTTTTTCATATAGCCGCCTTCGGGCGAATACAATGGTATTATATCCGACAAAGCCCGGCTTGTACAGTCTTACCAGGAGGAATTTCCGTGAGAGAATTTACTGTCCTATTCCGTTCCGCGCAAGATATTTCCGAGTTTATGGCGCTGGCCAATCAGCAGCCGTTTGATGTGCTGTTTGTGCGCAAGACAGGCGGGGTCTGCAACGCCAAGTCGATGTTCAGCTGCCTGTCTTTGCAGCTCAACACGCCGCAGACGGTGCGGATTCTGGCAGAGGGCGTGGATGTGTCGGAGTTCTGCGAGAATGTAAGGCCCTATCAGATGCAGGGCGCGACGGCCTGATTTTGATTTCTATTTTTCCCTTTCGTTTCATACGCTTGTACAAAGCTGAAACGGAAGGGGATTTTTTTATGGCAGCACTGCACAATTTGGCAAGATGGCTCGGCGAGAGATTTTTCGTCAAGGCAAGGTTCGGAAAACGAAGGAATACTGTATGTATTTCTCGTTTTCCAAGCCGCAGCATTGGCAGAAAAGATCCGGCGAGACGCACAGATACAATTGTGCGGCGCTGCCTTCGGAAGCGATGGCTTTCGCGGGGGGTTCTTGCGCTGGTGCTGCCGGGGCTT
>CAKUJL010000247.1 GCA_934661715.1 uncultured Oscillospiraceae bacterium
GGGCCACCTGTCCCTACCCTCTTTGTCCCTTCGGGACATTTCCCCCTGATAGGGGGAATCGGCCCCCAGGGGAAGGCTTGGGCGCGGTGCATCATTCTAGCCTATACGAAGCCCCAGGGTGTCTGAGGGGCCGCGGCCCCTCTGTTTTTCGAAAGAGTCCAGAGAAAACCTTTTCCAAAAGGTTTTCTTTGGCGTCTTCTTTCTTTTGCGAAGCGTTTTCTTTCTTGCACGAGCAAGAAAGAAAATGCGTTTGGACCGGCTGGCAGGCTTCTGCCAGAACAAAAATGGCCCTCTGGGCCACGCGCAGGAAGTCGGCCCAAAAAACACTCAAGTATGTAACACTTCCCACCCCCCTCTCGTCTTGTTGGTCAGCACGTGCAATTCAAAAAGAGGTGATCGCATGACCGATGAACAGGCGCTCGCGCGTATTCGTGCGCGGGATACCGGGGCGCTTTGCGTTCTGATCGAGCGCTACAACCGCTATGTCGCGTCCATCATCCGCGCGGTTCTGGGGCCCGGCGCACGGGAGCAGGACGCGGAGGAGCTGACCGCCGACGTTTTTTACCGGGTCTTCTGCCGCGCAGGTGACATCGCTCCCGGCAAGCTGCGGGCCTATCTCGGCGCGGCGGCGCGGAACCGGGCGAAGGATTTTCTGCGTGCGCAAAAGCCTTTGGAGGCGGACGCCGACGCCGTTGTGCTTCCTGATACGCAGGACGGCCCAGAAACCGAGCTTCTGCGGCAGGAGCGGCGAGAGCGCGTCCAAAACGCCCTGACTTCCCTTTCTCCCGCCGACCGGGAAATTTTCCTGCGCTATTACTATTACTTACAGCCCGCGCCCGAAATTGCGAAGGCGATGGGCCTCACATCCGGTGCGGTGCGCACGAGACTCTGCCGGGGCCGCGCCGCGCTGAAACAGCTTTTGTCAAAGGAGGATCTGCCATGAACATCCGAATCACCGATCTGCTCGACGACTATGTCCCGGACGAGCTTCCGTTCGCAAGTGTTTCCCGCCCCACGGCCCGGCGCACAACGCAGCTGGTTCTGCAAAGACTCGGCGCTGTGCCGCGGAAAAAGCGTCCGGTGCGGCGCGTGGTGCTGGCGGCGGCGTGCATCGCGCTTCTGGCCGCGGCCGTGCTGGCAGGGGCGCTGGGGCTGCGGCAGCTGGCAAGAGCTGACCTCGGCGTCACGAATCCTTCCGCCATTCCCGAGTACACCGAATACGCCGAGCCGGGCGCTTCCTCGGCCGTCACGCTCGTGAGCAGCTTCTGCGCGGGAAAGCGCCTGATCGCCTACGTTGAGGTCCCGAACGTCACGAAGGACATGGCCGACACCTACGCGTTCGCGTGGGAGACCTACGGGCAATCCCTCTGGTCGTGCCGGGCCAGGCCGTATTCCGTCTGGGCTGAGCAGCTTTCCTATGACGAAACGGCGCAGTCGGCGCTTCTTCGCGTCGAGCTGAATGCGGACGAGGCGCTGCCTTCCGGCGAAATTTCGGTCGAGCTCTGCTTTGACACGCTGGAAGACAGCCCCGATGCCGCGGAAACGGGTCTGACGACCACAGGGCCGGTCTTTGCCGCCTTCTCGCTTCCCGTCTCGCCGTCGAAGGCGCTGTCCGCCGCGCCGGGACTTGCTGTTTCGTCCGATTTCCTCGGGGAAAACGCCGTTTTGCGGGAGCTTTCTCTCGACGCGGGCACGCTCCATGTGACGCTGCAAACGCCCACGCTGGAAGCGTATCTGTCCGCAAGGGGCGAAGGTTCGCTGGAGGCGCTGGTCAACGGCTATTTTGGCGAAAGCGACGCGCCCGATCTTCTGGATGCGCAGGTCGCGTACCGAAGAAGCTGGAATCAGGCGGCAAACGAATTTTTCGCGGACGCGCAGCTCGTGTTCTCAGGCGGCACGAAAAAACCACTTTCCAGGCTGTTCCGGAACGAAGTCTGCCCCTTCTCGCTGGAGCTCGATGCCACACAGGAAAGCGCCGGTGTGTACTGCTTTGCGGCGGGGCTTTCCTCGCCAATTGCGCTGGAGGAGGTTTTGGCAATGGAGGTTGCCGGACAGGAGGTTTTGATGGTGCGGTAACGCACTGAAGGGGTTTTGGTTGCTTCCTGGCCGTGGCCTTGCAGACACTCCGGAGCTTCCGAATACGTTAAATGAAGCACCGCACCAAAGGCTCCCCTTGCCGCAAGGGGAGCCTTTGGAGGGCGCTGGAAGTCGGACGCACCCTTGCCTTCCCCTGGGGGAAGGCAAGGGTGCGGTGCATCATTCTGCCCTATATGAAGCCACGGGGTGTCTGAAAAACGCAGTCAGAACCTCTTTATGAAAAAAAGAAAAAGCGGAAAAGGTTCCCCCTTTCCGCTTCTTCCCTTTTTCGCTGTTTACTTCTTGATGAAGGACAGGCAGTCGGTGCACTGGTCCATGGAGGGGTGGCACTCGTGGGTGCCGATTCTCACGTGGTCGAGCGAGCAGTAGTCCTGACCGGCACAGTGGTTGCGGCAGGAAACGACGTTGCATTCAATTGCTTTGTTTGCATGTTCCATAATCAAAGACCTCCTTTTTGGTTTGCAGCAATAGTATGGCCCGTGAAAATGATCTCATGCAGGATAATTTTTCAAAAAAACAGCGCCTCCGAAAAACCGGAAGCGCTGATTTTGGGCAGCACCGCATAATTTGGCAAGAAGCCTCGGCGAGAGATTTTTCGCCAAGGCAAGGTTCGGAAAACGAAGGAATACTTTGTGTATTTCTCGTTTTTCAAACCGCAGCATTGGTGGAAAAGATCCGGCGAGGCTTGCAGACAAATTGTGCGGTGCTGCCCTATTT
>CAKUJL010000248.1 GCA_934661715.1 uncultured Oscillospiraceae bacterium
AAGGAAAAATGGCGCGGCGCAGCGTGAAAAGACCCGCTGTCCGGGTGCGTTGGGAGTTTTCAGATACACCCTAGGCAAGCGTCCTTGCCGCACCGCCGGTGGGTGAACGGACATAGGCAATCACGACATCTGCGCAGTTGATCATATATTCATTTGCGCGAACGATGCGGTACCGATAGGGTGTCGATTCCAGCGCGGGAACGATGACCTCGTCAAAGCGTGCGCGATACGCCTGTTCATAGCTGTCCAGCTGCGGCTGATAGTAAGGCACGACGAGACGAACCGTTATCGCTGGATCCGCTTTTTTCAGACGCAGACAGACCGACGCGGCCAACCGGTCAAACTGGCCGTAGCTTCCGACAAGAAACGAGCGGCAGCCTTCGTCCGCGATCAGGCCGGACACAATGCGTCCAAGCTCGGCGCTTAAAACCTCGTATGCGCCGCCGAGCTGGCTGTGGCCGCAAAACGCAGCTGTTTTCATATTCTCGCCTCCGGAGTTTGAAAAATGCAGCACAAATATCTTACGGCACGCTTCTCCAAAAATCAATATTTCATTGACTAAAATCAATTATTTATATACTTCTTTTGCGGTACACTATCCGCAGGGCGGTGATGCTATGTACTTTTTTGCGTTCGGAGAAAATCTGAAAAAGCTCCGGCTTGCGCATGGTCTGACGCAGCAGGAGCTCGGCACGAAGGTCGGACTTTCCAAAGCGGTCGTCAGCAAATATGAAAACGGCCTCGGCTGCCCGACGTTTGACGTGCTGATCCGGATCGCCGCTTTTTTCGGCGTCACGACGGATTACCTGCTCGGCGTATCGGGCGGAAAGATGATCGACGTTTCTGATTTGTCCGACAGCCAGATCGACGCGCTGCACCGCATCATCGCAGAATTTAAGAAAGCCGGAAAAGAATGACCGCCGCGAAGCTGGGAAAAAGAACCCTGCCGCGGCGGTTTTTGCACTGCGGCTGCTTTCAGGATAGCATCTGCGCCCCAAGATGTCAATTAAACCATACAATTACTGATAATTAAATATCATAATGTGCAAATTATACTAGCATCAAGAGGTGATGCTATGATTTGTGATACGATCAAAGAGCTCCGGGAACGGGCAGGGCTATCCCAAGCCGCTTTGGCGAAAAAAGTCGGCGTGACACGCTCGGCCGTGAACGCGTGGGAAATGGGACTTTCCATCCCAACGACCCAGTATGTAGCAGAGCTTGCGCAGCTTTTTCATGTGTCGGCGGATTATATGCTCGGCCTCGATCAAACGGAATCGATCTATATCGGAAATCTGTCCGACGAGGAAAAGCATATTCTGTATTCCCTGATCAACTATTTTCAGGAAAAATGACCTGTTCCGCTTTTGTTATTTCGCCAAAATCACCCCCTCTTTTTTGTGAAAATTCATCAACCGCACCGAAGTTTTTTTGGAAGTCAAAAAGGGAATTGACAAATGGGGCAAACGTGCGTATCCTTAAGCCATCATCATCTGGTAACTGCTATGAACAGGACACGACTTCCCCGCAGCACCGCTTACAGAAAGCCGCCGGTTGTGCGAGACGGCAGCAAGGAGTGGGTCAGGTTATCCCCTGCGAGCAGCTTCGGCAAAAGACGGGCGCACTGGCCCGTATGAGTAGTTGGAGCCGGTTTCCCACCGTTAACGGGGAGCGCCGTGTCAGCGGCGGATGAGGGGCAGATCATTTGACCTGCAAGCAAAGTGGTATCGCGGAAGTTACGGCGGCTTTTGGCCGCTTTGGCCTTCGTCTTTGCAGAGATCGCGTAAATGCGCGGTTTTGCGGAGACGGAGGCTTTTTTCGTGGCAAGCGCCGGATGAGGAAAGCATTTCCTGTGAAAGAAGGATCTATTATGAACACACTCGTCATCGTATTACTGGCAGCGGCCGTTTTGTTTGCGGCCTATGTGCTCTACGGCCGTTGGCTGGCCAACAAATGGGGCATTGACCCGAAGGCCAAGACCCCGGCTGTGCAGAAAAATGACGGCAAGGACTACGTGCCGACGAACGGCTGGACCGTTTTCAGTCACCAGTTCTCGTCCATCGCTGGCGCAGGCCCTGTCACGGGCGCGATCCAGGCGGCGGCGTTCGGCTGGGTGCCGGTGCTTTTGTGGGTGCTGCTGGGCGGCATCTTCTTCGGCGCGGTCACAGACTTCGGCGCACTGTATGCCTCGGTCAAAAATGAAGGCAAGTCCATGGGCATGCTGATTGAAAAGTACATCGGCAAGCTCGGCCGGAAGCTGTTCCTTCTGTTCTGCTGGCTGTTCTGCGGCATCGTCATCGCGGCGTTCGCGGACATGGTCGCGGGCACGTTCAACGCCTACACCGTCGTTGACGGCGTGAGCCAGCTTGCCGAAGCCGCCCAGACCAACGGTGCGGCCGGTATGGTGTCGATCATGTTCATGGCCTTTGCGGTTCTCTTCGGTCTCGTGCAGAAAAAGTGGAACCTCTCGGGATGGAAGGAAGCCGCCCTCGGCCTGGTCTGCATCGCAGCGTCCTTTGCCATCGGCATGAACTGTCCGCTGGTCTACGGCAAAGCGACCTGGAGCTACATCACCTTTGTCTACATCTTCTTTGCAGCCGTCCTTCCGATGTGGCTTCTCAAGCAGCCGCGCGACTACATGACGACGTTCATGTTCATTTTCATGATCGCGGGCGCAGCCGTCGGCCTTCTCGTGGCGCATCCGGCAATGAACCTCCCCGCATTTACCAGCTTCAACACCTCGCTCGGCTCGATGTTCCCGATCCTGTTCGTCACCGTCGCGTGCGGCGCGGTCTCGGGCTTCCACAGCCT
>CAKUJL010000249.1 GCA_934661715.1 uncultured Oscillospiraceae bacterium
ACTCCGAGCCCGTCAGGACAAGGTGCTCCAAATGCGGCGGGGCGCTCAAGCCCGTCGGCAGCGGCACACAGAAAATCGAGCAGGAGCTGCGCTGGATATTCCCGGACACCGAAATTCTGCGTATGGACGCCGACACCGTCACCGCGAGAAACGGCCACGAGCAGATGCTAAAGCGCTTTGAAGAGAAAAAAATCCCGATTCTGCTCGGCACGCAGATGGTGAGCAAGGGGCTGGATTTTGAAAATGTGACGCTGGTCGGCGTTCTCGACGCGGACATGAGCCTCTATGTGAGCAATTACCGCGCGGCGGAGACGACGTTCAGCCTCATTACGCAGGTCGTGGGCCGGGCTGGGCGCGGCGATGCGGCGGGCGCGGCGATGATTCAGACGATGACGCCCGAGCACCCGGTTCTGCTGCTTGCCGCGAAGCAGGACTACGACGCATTTTACGACATGGAGATCGCCATTCGGGAGCTGCATCACTGCCCGCCGTTTCAGGATATCTTTTTCATCACCTTTACGGGGCTCTATGAAGACAGAGTCCAGCAGGCGGCGGCGCGGTTCCGAAACAGCCTTCGCGCCCAGCTCAAAGCTGCGGCGTATCTGGACGGCGGCGCGACGGTTCTCGGCCCTGCGCCCTGCGCAATTGTGAAGGTCAACTATACATACCGCTACCGGCTGACGCTGGCGGCGAAGAACTCGAAAAATCTGCGGCAGCTGCTTTCTTCGCAGCTCAAAGCATTCTCCAAAGACAAACAGAACCGAGGCGTAAACGCTTACGCCGACGTCAATTCATACGATTGAGAGGAAAAACTATGGCCCTTCGGAACATTGTCACGGTCGGAGACCCGGTGCTTACCAAGGTCTGCCGTCCGGTCACGAAATTTGACGCGAGACTCGCGCAGCTCATCGACGACATGATTGAAACGCTGCACGACGCCAACGGCGCGGGACTCGCTGCGCCGCAGATCGGCGTTCTGCGCCGCGTCGTCATCATCAACACCGAGGACGAGGACTGGGAGCTGGTAAATCCCGAGCTCGTCGAGGTCAGCGAGGAAGAGGAGAGCGGCATCGAAGGCTGCCTGAGTCTTCCGGGAAAGTGGGGCCTTGTGACAAGACCCGTCTATGCCAAGGTCCGCGCACAGGACAGAAACGGCGACTGGTATGAGTACGAGGGAGAGGGTCTGACGGCCCGCTGCTTCCAGCATGAGCTCGACCATCTTGACGGGCACATGTATACCGAATTTGCCGAAAAGATGCTCACGCCCGAGGAGCTCGAGGAGCTTCTCAAGCAGGAAAGTGAGGCACAGGAAGAGGAAGAGGGCGAACCGGAAGCATGAAGATCGTCTATATGGGCACGCCCGAGATCGCGAAGGTGTGCCTCGAGAAATTATACACCGAGGGCTTCAATATCGCGGCCGTCTATACAAAGCCCGACACACCCAAAAACCGGGGCATGAAGCTGATCCCGTCTGAGGTCAAGGCCTACGCGCAGTCCGTTGGGCTTCCGGTCATCCAGCCGGAGACATTCAAGGACGACGCGGTCGTAGAAGAGCTGAGAGCGCTTGCGCCCGACCTCATTATCGTCGTGGCCTACGGCAAAATCCTGCCGCAGCGGGTGCTGGATATCCCGAAATTCGGCTGCATCAATATGCACGCAAGCATCTTGCCCTCTCTTCGCGGCGCGGGCCCGGTGCAGTGGTCGATTCTGAACCACTGCGCGGAGACCGGCGTGACGGCGATGTACCTGTCCGCGGGCATGGACGAGGGCGATATCATCGAGATTCGAAAAACGCCCATCGACCCTATGGAAACGACGAGCGAGCTCATGCAGCGGCTTTCGCACATCGCGGCAGACCTCGCCTGCGACACCGCGCGGTCTTTAGAGGCGGGCACGGCAAAAAGGACTCCGCAGGATAACGAAAAAGCGACGTATGCGCCGATGCTCTCGAAAGCCATGAGCCCGATCGACTGGACGGAGCCTGCGCAGTTCGTCATCGACCATGTGCGCGGCCTTATTCCGTGGCCGGTCGCGACGGCGGTGCTGGATGGCAAAACGTTCAAAATTTTCCGCGCCGAAAAGACCGGAAAGACTACCGAAAAAGAACCCGGAACGCTTCTCGCGCTCACCAAGCAGGGCCTCGAGATCGCCTGCGGCGGCGGGGACGTTCTGGTCATTACCGAATTACAGGCCGAGGGCGGCAAACGGATGGCGGCCAGCGCGTATTTTAACGGCCACCCGATCAAACTTTAATGGGACGAAAATGTCCGGAAAGACGCTTATGGATGCAAGAACGACAGCTCTGAACGCGCTGATCGCCACGAGAAGGCAGGGCGCGTGGTCAGACGGCATTTTGAAGGAACTCATCGCAAAGGACGGCCTTGACCGGCGCGACGCCGCGCTGGCCTCTCAGCTTACCTACGGCGTGCTGCAAAACCGGATGCTGCTGGATCACTATCTGAACCAGACGGTCACGCGCGGATTGTCGAGACAGCATCCGGTGACGCAGGACATTCTGCGGCTCGGCGCATATCAGATTTTACTGCTGGAAAAAATCCCGGACTCTGCGGCGGTCAATCAGGCGGTCAATCAGGCGAAGCGCTATGTGAACGAACGTGCCGGGAGTCTGACGAACGGGGCTCTGCGCGCCCTTGTCCGCGGAAAGGGCACGCTGAAAGCACCGAAGGACCTCGCGACGAAGTACTCCCATCCGCAGGAGCTTGTGG
>CAKUJL010000250.1 GCA_934661715.1 uncultured Oscillospiraceae bacterium
TGACGACATCGAAGCGGACTACCGCTTCTGCGTGGAAGCCGGTTATGAGTTTTCCACCGACGGCATCGAGACCTGGCCGCAGTTTTTCGAGCGCGGCTGCCGCGATTTCAAAATCAAAAGCCCCTGCGGCGAGGAAATTGAGTTCAGTCAAGTTCTGTAAGCAGCAGAGAAATATTCAAATCTATTACAACGAAACACATTATGGAGGACAATATGGAACGAATTCAATACGGTATGGTTGGTGGCGATCTGAAGGCACTCATCGGTGAGGTGCATCGCAAAGGACTGGCGTTTGATCCGCGTGCGCAGCTCGTCTGCGGCTGCTTCTCGGCGATCGACGAGCTGAACGTCGAGTGCGCGGAGTACTACAACGTCGACAAGAGCAGAGTCTATTTTGATTACAAGGAAATGGCGCAGAAGGAAGCCGGTAAGATCGACTTTGTTGCGATCTGCACGCCGAACTTCGTCCACTACGAGATCTCCAAGGCATTCCTGGAGGCCGGCATCAACGTCATGTGCGAAAAGCCGCTCTCGTTCACGGTGGAAGAAGCCGAAGAGCTCTCGGCGCTTGCCAAGAAGAAGAACCTTCTGTTTGCCGTCAACTACTGCTACTCCGGCTATCCGATGGCAAAGGTCATGAAGGAAATGGTCGCCCGCGGCGACATCGGTGAGATCATCTCCGTGGCAGGCGAGTATTCCTCCGGCTGCTTCCTGAATGTCCTGCACGAGACCGAGACGACCAACGCCAAGATCTGGCGCTCGGATCCCAAGTTCTCCGGCATCTCCAACACGCTGGCAGACGACGGCACGCACATTGAGCATTTTGTCAACTACGTGACCGGCCTGAAGGTCAAGCGTGTGGCCGCAACCGTCGACCGCTTCGGCAAGAAGCTCGATTACAACGATAACATTCTCGTCGAATACGACAACGGCGTGCACGGCGCGTACTGGTTCTCGCAGGTTGCCTGCGGCAAGTCCAACGAGATGGAGTTCCGCGTCTACGGCACCGAGGGCTCTCTGGAATGGAAGCAGATCCAGCCCGACGACGTCATCTACCGCAAGCGCGGCGAACCCGCAAGGATCCTGACCCGCGGCGGCAGCTACTTTGAGGGCGAAGCCAAGAACACGTTCCGCCTGCCCTTTGGCCATCCGGAAGGCTACTATGTGGCGGAGGCCAACATCTACCGCGCGTTCGTCGGAGCGCTTTTGAAGCGCAAGGCCGGTCTTCCACTGACCAAAGCCGATCTGGACTTCCCGGATGTCGATACCGGCGTTTCCGGCGTCAAGTTTGTCCATGCTGTCATCGAAAGCGGCGACAACGACTCGAAGTGGGTCGAAATCAAGGACTGAGCGAAAAACAGACGAAAGGTGATGGCAGTATGAAATCGATTATCTACAAAGGGCCCGGCGAGTTCGCCATTGAGAACCGTCCGATCCCCAGCATCAAAAATCCGGACGATGTAAAGATCAAGATCCTGGCTGTCTGCATCTGCGGCACGGACGTCAACATTTTCGCAACGCCGCAGAAGCATCCGTCCAGACCCGGCATTATCTTCGGCCATGAGTTCTGCGGACAGGTTGTTGAGGTCGGCAGCGCCGTGACAAATCTGAAGCCCGGCGACAAGGTCATCGTTGACCCGCATGGCCCCTGCGGCTACTGCGACGCCTGCCTTGCCGGCTGGCCCGAGCGCTGCGAAAACCTGTATCTCACCGAGCCGGGTCTCGAGGGCCAGGCGAACGGCATGGGCGTGTTCCGCGACGGCGGTCTGACGGACTATACCGTGATCCCCAACAAGTTTGCCTACAAGATCGCGCAGGACACCCCACCTGAGCTGATGGCGCTGGCTGAACCGCTGGAGTGCTGCGGCTACTCGATCGAGAAGCTCAACATTCACGTCGGCGACAGCGTCTGCATCCTCGGCGCCGGCCCCATCGGCCAGATGTATGCGGCGCTTGCCAGAGCGAACGGTGCGACGAAGGTCATCGTTTCCGAGCCCGTTGCCTATCGCCGCAACAAAGCACTGGAGATCGGCGCAACGCGCGTGGTCGACCCGAACGAAGAGGACATCGTAAAGGTCTGCATGGAAGAGACGAACGGCGTCGGCGTGGACCACTGCATTGAGGCAGTCGGCGCGATGCTAATGACCTGCATTGAGTGCGTCCGCGCACGCGGCAAGGTTTTACAGTGCGGCCACGACGAGATCACCCGCGCGGAGATCGCAGTCGGCGTTGTGCTGAAGAAGGAAGTGGAGATCCACGGCGCGTTCCTCGGCAAGTACTACATGGCGAAGGTCGCCCGCATTATTGAAAGCGGTGTGCTTCCGCTCGATAAGATCGTGACGCACGTTTTCCCGCTGTCGAAGTACGGCGAGGCGCTTGATCTGGCAAGAAGCGGCCAGTGCATCAAGGTCGTCGTGGTTCCGGAAGGGGAATAAGAGAACCGCTCCGGCCCGCCATGCGGGCCGGAGACAGACAAAAACAATACAGTCCAAACGGAAGCTTTTCTGGTTTTGCCGGGGAAGACCCCCGGTTTGCGGAGTGGTCTAATCCTTCAATTCCATAATAAGTAAAATATTTACATATATATCAATTTTCGAACGACAGCGAGACATGAAACGGACTTGGCTTCCGTAATTCTGAAACAATAGGAGGAAGATCATGGCAGACAAGAAAGAAGTAGCGCGGCTGCAGGAGCTGGCGTATCAGATGCGGG
>CAKUJL010000251.1 GCA_934661715.1 uncultured Oscillospiraceae bacterium
TTGAATTCGTCGACGAGATACTTGATGATGCAGTCGTCGAAATCGTCGCCGCCGAGGTGGGTGTTGCCGTTGGTGGCCAGAACCTCGATGACGCCGTCGCCGATGTCCAGAATGGAAACGTCGAACGTGCCGCCGCCAAGGTCATAGACCATGATCTTCTGCTCGGCTTCCTTGTCAACGCCGTAAGCAAGCGCGGCTGCCGTCGGCTCGTTGATGATACGCTTGACTTCCAGACCCGCGATCTTGCCGGCGTCCTTGGTCGCCTGACGCTGGGCGTCGTTGAAGTAAGCGGGAACGGTGATGACGGCCTCGGTGACGGTGCCGCCCAGATAGCTTTCAGCATCCGCCTTCAGCTTCTGAAGGATCATCGCGGAGATTTCCTGCGGGGTGTATTTCTTGCCGTCGATGTCGACCTTATAGTCGGTGCCCATGTGACGCTTGATGGAAGCGATGGTGCGCTCGTGGTTCGTGACAGCCTGACGCTTTGCGACCTGACCGACCATACGCTCGCCGGTCTTCGAGAACGCCACAACGGACGGGGTGGTGCGGTTGCCTTCCGCGTTTGCAATAACGACGGGCTCGCCGCCTTCCATAACTGCTACACAGCTGTTGGTTGTGCCAAGATCAATGCCGATAATTTTACTCATAATTGAAATCCTCCTAATTCAGGTGAACATTTTACAAATTTATTTTGGAAACTGCGAATTTATGTGAATGCCGCGTTTTTTGCGGCGGGGAAACTAATTTGCGACCTTGACCATCGCGAAGCGGATGACCTTTTCGCCGACGATGAAGCCCTTCTGGAAGACCTCGGCGATCACATTCTCGCCCAGTCCTTCCTCTTCGACGTGCATCACGGCGTTATGCCGCGCGGGATCAAACGGTTCTCCGATCTCGCCGAAGCTCGTCACGCCAAGGCCCTCCATGACCTTCACCAGCTGGTTCATGGTCATTTCAACGCCCTTTTTGTACGCCTCATCGGCAGTCTCCTGCGCAAGCGCACGCTCCAGATTGTCATACACCGGCAGGAACTTTCCGACGGTCTCTGCTTTAATGACGGTGTAGAGCTCGTCTTTTTCCTTCTGGCTGCGCTTTCTGAAGTTGTCGTATTCCGCGGCCAGACGAAGGTAGCCGTCGTGCTCTTTGGAGAGCTGGTCCTTGACGCTGTCAAGCTCGGAGGGCTTTGCCTCCTCCTTCGGCTGCGCTTCCTTGGCCTCCGTCTCTTTGACGGGCTCGGCGGTCTCGGGCGCTTCCGGCGCTACTTCCTCGGTCGTTTCCTTGTTTTTCGTTTCTTCACTCATATCAAAATGCCTCCGGGGCTGTTATTTTTTCGGTTCCTCGGGAAGTTCCGGCTCGTTCAGTGCCGGCTGCTGGGGCTTGGCGAACATCCGGCCGAGATTCTCGGCGAAGTAGCTAAGCCTTGCGGTGATCTTCGCGTAGTCCATTCTCGTGGGCCCCACGACGCCGATCATGCCCTGCATCCCGTCGCCAATGTCAAATTTCGTGATGACGACGCTCGAATCCTTCAGCTCCTTGGCCACATTCTCCGGCCCGACGAGAATCTGCGTCTTGCCGGACGAAAGCGTCGCGGGGAGATTGGAGATGACGTCCTCATCGAGGCTCGTCAGAACCTCCTGCGCCTTTTCCACGTCGTGGTACTCCGGCTGGCCGAGAAGCTTGGCCTGACCGGTCATGTAGACCTCGCTGTGGGTCTTTCTGAGAAGCTCGACGGTGTAATCCACAATGACGGGAACGAGGCTCTGCGCCCCACCCGCGCTGCGGGTGACTCTCGCGAGAAGCTCGGGCGTAATTTCATCTGCCGTGAGCTCGGTGAGACTTGCGTTCAGGACTGCGGACAGAAGCCTTACGTCCTCCTGCGACACATCCAGCGGCAGGCGGATGAGCTTATTTTGCACCTGATTGTCGCTTAACATGACAACCAGAATGAAGTTTCCTGCTTCTGCCAGAATCAGGTCGAAGCGCTTGACGGTGCGCTGCGTGCTTCTGGCGGTGACGGCGTAGGCGGGAAGGTCGGTCATCTTGGAGACGAGCTTGCCGACCTGCGAGATCATTTTGTCGACCTCCTGCATTTTGTCTTCCATGGCCTGATTGATGGATTTCGTTTCGTCCATCGAAAGCCGGTAGCTCTGCATCAGCTCGTCGACATACAGCCGGTAGCCCGCCGCGCTGGGGACGCGCCCGGCAGACGTGTGCGGCTGCTCGAGAAGGCCCATGCTGGTCAGATCCGCCATCTCGTTTCGGATGGTGGCGGGAGAGAAGTCCATGCCGGGCATCTGGGAGATTGTCTTGGAGCCAACGGGCTCTGCCGTGCGGATGTAGCTGTCTACAATTGCCCGCAGGATCTGTTTTTTCCGGTCAGTCAGTTCCATAATCCGTCCTCCCATCGGTTTAGCACTCTTTATCCCAGAGTGCTAAACGCAGTGTACCACCGCAATTCGCTGTTGTCAATAGGTTCTTCTATAAATAATTTGTAAATAAAATAAGAAGGAATTATGTTTTTCTGGTGGGGGCCCCTTTTTCGACCCCACGCTTCTTATCTGCGAAAAGAAGTGCGGTGTCGAGCCGCCGCGAAGAAGTTGCTTGGGGGCTGCTGCGCGGCTCGCGCAGCATAAACAAAAGGGCCGCGGCCCTTTTGGAATCCAGAGGGTTCTAAGCATATAGTCTTATCTTATTGAGA
>CAKUJL010000252.1 GCA_934661715.1 uncultured Oscillospiraceae bacterium
TGATAGAACCGATGCAAAGCTCCAATCGCGGGAAGACCGGGTCGATGCCAGATTCAAGGATTTCGAGAACAGGATGGATGCCAGATTCGTAGATTTCGAGAGCAGGATGGATGTCAGGTTCAAGGATTTCGAAGATCGAATGGACGCGAGGTTCAAGGAGTTTGAAGAGCGGATCCTTCAGGAATCGGCGCAGAATATGCGCGTGATTCTGGAAAGCTCGATTGATAAGAAGCTCAACCTCATTCTCGAAGCGCTTTCTGTCCATCAGGACCGAATCGAACAGCTGGAGGGCAATTCTGAAAGAACCGAAGAGCTTGAAGACGAGGTACAGGTCGTGAAGAGCGTTGTCAAGTCCCACTCCGAGCGCCTGCAAGCGCTGGAACAGAAGCTTGCGTAAAGAAATATCGTTTTGCCGCGCGGGAAAGCTTCCCGCGCGGCTTTTTGCGCAGCTGCGTGTCTAACAGTTCGCAGAACATCGCATGAGAAACGTCAAGGGAAACGCACAAAATTGTTGCGAAATTCCGAACTTTTTGAAGACCGGTTTTCTTGACTTGTTTTTTTCGCGCAATCGTGGTATGCTCAAGCTGACAAACCGGCGTCCGCGGAAAATTGCGGGCGCGGAGCATATGGCCGGAGCCTTCAGCGGCGCGTCGAAAAAGGAAAACGGCGGGCGGCCGCTTTGCGTCTGGAAGACGTGAGGGCTTTCCGGGGAAGGAGGCTGGCCCATGGCCAAGCAAGCGAAGAATGTTTCGTCCGGCGGTGAGAGCTTTATGATCAAGCTGTCGACATTCATCGTGGACAAACGAAATCTGGTATTTCTGATCACCATCATCCTCGTCATTTTCTCCATGTTCTCGAGAGGCTGGGTGGAGGTCGAAAACGATCTGACGTTCTATCTGCCGGAGGATTCGGAGACGAAAAAGGCGCTGAACGTCATGGACGGCGAGTTCACCACCTACGGAACCGCCGAGGTCATGGTGGCGAACGTGTCTTACGCGGACGCGGAGGCCATGTGTGACGATCTCAAGGAGATCAAGGGCGTGCAGTCGATCAGCTTTGACGACACAAGCGATCACTACAACAACGCCTCGGCGCTCTACAGCATTACCTTTGACTACGACGAGACCGACGACGCGTGCCTGGAGTCTCTTGACAAGGTCAAAGCTTATCTGGACGGGCAGGACGTCTACGTCAAAACCGACCTCGGCAACACGCAGGCCGAGACGATCGAGCACGAGATCAACGTCATCATGATCTACGTCGCCATCGTCATTGTGGCGGTGCTGCTGTTCACCTCCGAGACCTACGGCGAGGTGCCTGTGCTGATTCTGACGTTCGGCATCGGCCTGATCATCAACCAGGGCACAAACTACCTGCTCGGCAAAATTTCCTTTGTTTCGAACTCCGTCACGAGCATTTTGCAGCTGGGTTTGTCGATCGACTACGCCATCATCTTCTGCAACCGCTTCAAAGACGAGCACAAGCGCCTGCCGATTCGGGAGTCCGTCATTCTCGCGCTCAGCAAGGCCATTCCCGAGATCGGCGCGAGCTCGCTTACCACCGTCGGCGGCCTTGTCGCGATGCTCTTCATGCAGTTCAAGCTCGGCCCAGATATGGCCATCTGCCTCATTAAGTCCATCGCGTTTGCGCTGTTGTCGGCGTTCCTGGTGATGCCGGGGCTTCTGATGCTCTTCGGCCCCCTGATCGACAAAACGGGGCACAAGAGCTTCGTGCCGAAAATTCCGTTCGTCGGCGCATACGACTACGCCACGCGGCACATTGTCCCGATCATTTTTGCGGTCGTGCTGTTCTTCGCGTTCCGGCTGTCCAACAACTGCCCGTATGCCTACGGCTACAGCGTGCTGACAACACCGAAGCTCAACGAGACGCAGATCGCCGAAAACATGATCGAAGACAACTTCTCGAGCAGCAACATGATGGCCCTCGTCGTGCCGAAGGGCGACTATGAAAAAGAGGCGCAGCTTCTAAAAGAACTCGAGAGCTACGACGAGGTCGACTACACGATGGGCCTTGCCAATGTCGACGCGCTTGATGGCTACAAGCTGGCCGATAAGCTGACGCCGCGTCAGTTTGCCGAGCTTGCGGGGCTCGATTATGAGGCGGCGCAGGTCGTCTACGCGGCCTACGCGGCGGAAAACGAGAGCTACGGTGAGCTGGTCGGAAACATCGCGACCTATAAGGTCCCGCTGATCGATATGTTCCTGTACGTCTGCGACAAGGTCGACGCCGGTGTGGTCTCCTTAAGCGACGAGCAGACCGATATGCTCCACGAGGCGCAGGTGCAGATGCAGAGCGCGAAAAATCAGCTTCAGGGCGAGAGCTACAGCCGGATGCTCATCTATCTCACGCTCCCGGTGAGCGGCGATGAGACGTATCACTTTACCGACAAAATTCTCGAGATCGCCAGAAGCTATTACCCTGACGAGGACGTGTACTTAGCCGGCGACTCGACGAACGAGTATGACTTCGAAAAGTCCTTCGCGGTCGATAACGCGGTCGTGAGCATCGTGTCGGTGCTGATCGTTCTGGTGGTGCTGCTGTTTACCTTCAACTCGGCGGGCATGCCGCTTCTGCTGATCCTCGTCATTGAAGGAAGTATCTGGATCAACTTCTCGTTCCCGACGATATCGGGAAAATACCTCTTCTTCCTCGGCTACCTGATCGTCAGCTCCATC
>CAKUJL010000253.1 GCA_934661715.1 uncultured Oscillospiraceae bacterium
AGCACCGCACAATTCGGCAAGCTGATTCGGCGAGAGATTTTTCGTCAAGTCAAGGTTTGGAAAACGGAGGAATACTGTATGCACCCGCAAGGGGTATGCCGCATCCGTAAGGCTCCTTCGTCGCCAACGGCTGCGCTATATTCCTCGTTTTCTGAACCGCCGAATTGACGGAAAAGATCCGGCGAGACTCGCAGACAAATTATGCGGTGCTGCCTTTAGTTGAGGGTGAGATCGCTCTGCGCGAAGAGCGCTTCAACGCGTTTTCGAAGGGGCGCGTATGCAGGCCTTTCCAGAACCTCGGGGCCGGTGATCGCTTCGCCCGCTGCCTGCCGAGCCTCCAGAAGGGTCTGCACGTCCATCTGCAAATCCGCGACCTTAAAGAGAGGAAGACCGTGCTGCCGCTGGCCGAGAAAATCGCCGGGGCCTCGAAGCGCCAGATCCTCTTCCGCGATTTTGAAGCCATCGGTCGTGGCGCACAGGGCCTTGAGGCGCTTTCTGGTCTGTTCATTGCGGCTTCCGGAGACGAGCACGCAGTATGACTGCGCTGCCCCGCGTCCGACGCGGCCACGCAGCTGGTGGAGCTGGGAAAGGCCGAAACGGTCGGCGTTTTCGATCACCATGAGCGTCGCGTTCGGAACGTCGACCCCGACCTCCACGACCGTCGTCGCGACCAGAATGTCCGTTTCACCCTTTGCAAATGCGCCGAGGGCCGCGTCCTTTTCCGCCTGCTTCATTTTGCCGTGCAGAAGCCCGACGCGGCGGTGCGGGAAGACGGCCTGCTGTAAGGCGCTGGCCCAGCTTTCGGCGGATTTGAGACTCTCAAGCTCGGACTCTTCGACGGCGGGGCAGACGATATAGACCTGATGCCCGGCTTCGCACTGCTTTTCGATAAAGCCGTTGAGGCGGGCCCGCTTGTCTTCGCTGACGAGAAACGTCTCGACCGGGAGTCTGCCCGGCGGGAGCTCGGAAATGACGGAAACGTCCAGATCTCCGTAGGCGATCAGGCTCAGCGTCCGCGGAATCGGCGTTGCGGACATGACGAGCAGGTGCGGGCTTTGCCCCTTTTGCGACAGCGCGGCTCTCTGCGCCACGCCGAAGCGGTGCTGTTCGTCACAGACGACAAGCGAGAGATCGCGGAACGCCACATCCTGCGAAAAAAGCGCGTGCGTGCCGATGATGATTTGCGCCGTGCCGTCGGCAATTTCCTGCCTTCTCGCCCGTTTCTGCGCCGCGGTCAAAGAGCCGGTCAGAAGCTTGACCTCCAACCCGAGCGGGGAGAAGAGTCTGGACAGCGACTGCGCGTGCTGCTCGGCCAGAATTTCCGTCGGGGCCATGAGCGCGGCCTGGTGCCCGTTCTGCACCGCGCAGAAAAGCGCCGCCGCCGCGACCATCGTCTTGCCGCTGCCGACGTCTCCCTGCACAAGGCGGTTCATGGGGACGGATTTATTTAGATCTTGCAGGATATCGTCGATGGCCGCCTGCTGATCACCGGTCAGCCGGAAGGGAAGAAGCTTGTAAAAGCCCTCCATGTGCCGCGTGTCCATCGGGGAAACGGAAAGCTGCTCACGCCGCGTGCGGATGGAGGCAAGGCCCGCCGCAAAGACGAAAAATTCCTCAAACACAAGCCTTCTTCGCGCCTGTTCCAGATCGGAAAACGACATAGGCGCGTGGACGGTCTCATAGGCAAAGCGGGAAGAGCAGAGACCGAAGCGCTCCTGTAGCGACCGGGGCAGAATGTCCGGAAGAGAACCCAGACACGCATCCAGCGCCTGCCGGACGCACGCGCCCATGAGCTTATTCGAGACCCCGGCCGTCAAGGGATATACCGGCACAATGCGGCCGGTGACCGCGCCGGCTTTATCCAAGGGTTCAAAGGCGGGGTTCTGCATCTGATAGCCATAGCCCTCTTTTATTTCGCCGTAAAAGCGGTACGTTTCGCCGTATTGCAGCTGGTCTTTGACATAGGGCTGGTTAAAAAAGACGAGGTCGACGCGCCCTGTTTCGTCCGCGACGCGCAGCTTCACAAGCTCCATGCCGCGCCGCACACGAGAAAGCTGCGGCTTGGAGATGACCATCGCCTCAAAACAGGCGGGGACGCCGGGCTCCAATCCCGCGACGCTTGAAAGCTTCGTCCGGTCTTCATAGGCGCGGGGAAAAAACGCGATGAGATCGTAAAGGGTCTCGATGTGCAGCCTGGAGAGCTGCTTCTGCCGCGCCGCCCCCACACCCCGCAGCTCCGTCACCGGAGAAAACAGGTCCATGAACTCGCCTCCCTTGTTGTTTACTATAGTATAGCGAATCTGCCGTTTTTCGGCAAGAACGAAAAAACCCTCCGAAGCAAGCTTCGAAGGGTTTCTATTCGGCAAAAAATTAGGCACGCTCGTTCATCTTCAGGGTAAGGCTGCTCTTCTTGCGGGCAGCGTTATTCTTATGAAGAATACCCTTGTTGACAGCCTGATCGATGGACTTCACGGCAGCTTTATAAGCGCTATCGGCCTGCTCACGGTTGCCGTCGGCAACAGCGGCGTCGAACTTCTTCAGCGTGGTCTTGAGCGCGGATTTCTCCATCTTGTTGCGTGCGTTGTTGACTTTGGACACCAGAACTCTCTTCTTGGCAGACTTAATGTTGGGCATGACTACACCTCCTCCAATAGCGTTAATACCGAAACAAA
>CAKUJL010000254.1 GCA_934661715.1 uncultured Oscillospiraceae bacterium
AAGTAGCGCTCCAGAAGACCCTTGAGCGCGCGGCCGTGTCTTGCTTCGTCCTTGGCCATTTCATGGACGGTGTCGTGGATGGCGTCGAGGTTGAGCTGCTTGGCCTTCTTGGCCAGGTCAAACTTACCCTGCGTTGCGCCGAACTCGCAGTCCACGCGCCATGCGAGGTTCTTCTTTGTGTCGGCGTGCATGTTGCTCTCGAGATCGGAGCCCAGCATTTCGGCGAACTTCGCGGCGTGCTCGGCCTCTTCGTAAGCGGCCTTTTCCCAGTACAGGCCGACCTCGGGATAGCCCTCGCGGTGGGCGATGCGGGCCATGCACAGGTACATGCCGACCTCGCTGCATTCGCCGTTGAAGTTGGCCATCAGCTGATCGAAGATGTACTTCTTGTCTTCCTCGGAGATGTCGGGGTTATTCTTCACGGTCGTGCCGTAGACGCCGAATTCGTGCTCAGCAGCCAGCTTGAGTTCGCCCTTGACTTCCTCAAACATGTTGCTCTTGGCATGACATACCGGGCATTCCGCCGGAGCCGCTTCGCCCTCAAAGATGTAACCGCAAACCTTGCAAACGAACTTCTTCATGATAAAATCCTCCATTTTTTATTATTTTCTGATCGTAATTGTTCTATTCTTATGATGCGGACGCTTCCGCTTTCATACATTCTGGGCACAGACCGTAAAAGCTCAGCCGGTAGTCTGTGATCGTGCCGCCCGCGGTGTGGTGAACGTTCCTGAGAAACGCGTCTTCGAGGTTCACATCCATCAGGTCGAGCACGGCGCTGCACCGGGTGCAGACGAAGTGGGTGTGGGGGCTGGTGTTGCCGTCGAACCGCTCGAGGCCGTCGACCGTCCCGACCGAAATGATGAGCCCTTCGTCCTTGAACATCGAAAGGTTCCGGTACACCGTGCCGAGGCTTAGGTCGGGAATTTCGGGCTTGAGCCGCTGATAGACCCATTCGGCGGTGGGGTGGCAGGTGGTCGAGCGCACGCAGGCGAGAATCGCGTCGCGTTTGCGGCTGTGTTTTCTGACTGTTGCCATCTGCATCCCTCCAAAACAGTAATGATTCTTATTACGGTTATGAGTATACACGATAAATCGCGTTTTGTAAAGGGGTTTTTGAAAAATTTTTTCATGAATTTTTTCGCACTCCGTTTATAAACGCCGCCAGCGCGTCAGAAAAGCGCCGGGCCGTGCGCAGGGCCTGCGAAAGCGTGTTGCCGGACGCGCCGAACTCCAGAAGCATCGAGCCGGGCCGCTCGTGCTGGTTGAAGCGCTCGGTGCGCAGATCGACATCGCGGCAGAGGCCGGGAGAGGTCCGGTTCAGAAGCGCCTGTAATTTCAGCGCGTTTGCCAGATTCTCCTGCCAGTTCGGGTGCTCGAGCCCGCCCTCGTCGGTTCCCACGACGAACATGAGCCTTGCGCAGTCCTCGCCGTCAATATTCGCCGTCAGCGCGGCGGGAAAGCCGCTTCGATCCTCCACGGCGTCGCGGTGCACGTCCAGAACGATCTGGATGGACGGATATTCGGCGAGATACGCGTCAATGATCGCCTCCATCCGCGCGTAGGCCCCGTCATAGCTGGGGTAGTCGTTCGGCGTTGTGTCGTGGATGGTCTCGATGCCGGCGTCCTCTAAAATGCGGGCAATTTCGCTTCCGACGCGGATAACAGAGCGCGTCTCGTCCTGCGTGCGAAGCTCGCCCGAGGGCTCGTATTCGTAGCCCGCCTCCTGCGTGTACGCCTCCGACGCGTGCGTGTGGACGATCAGAACCTTCGGCCCGTCCGCGGAAAAATCGAGCGCCGTGGGCTTTGTCAGAAGCGCGGTTTTATCAAATGTGTAGCTGCACGCGCCTGAAACCGCGATCGCGCCCGCCTCCTCCGGCGAAAACGTCACGGGTTCTCGTTCCGGCTCTGCCGGTATGTCCGCCTCCGAAACGGCCTGCCCCGCAGAGACTTCGCTGGACGGCGTTTGTTCCGGAGGCCTGTCCGGAACCGCGGCGGAAGCTGGCACGTCCGTCGTGTGCACCAGCGGCACGGGGATCGCGCCTTCGACGTCGACGCGCCAGAGCGTGGGCGTTTGCTCCTTTTGCCACGCAAGAAGAAATTGAACCTGTCCGGCCAGCCGTACCAGAATGGCCAGCGCCATCAGCGCCAGACAGAAGCTGTGGATCCTTTGCCTGTTCATCTGTGCTCCCTCCCTGTATACCAGTCTATGCGGGAAAGCCCCGGAAAAGAACTATAGAACTGGTTGCGGCTGGATATTTTCTGTGCTACACTGATCACAGAAAACGAACGGAAGACACATGAAAAAGTACAGGAGGAAGCTGCGTTATGGGAAAACGAATGGTATGCCTGCTGCTCTGTCTGCTCTGTTCCCTGTCTATGCCGGGCTGCACAAAACAGGAGCAGGCAGAAACGGCAAATGAAACAAAGATCGAAGCCGCGCCGGAACCGGAAGCGCCCGCTGCGGAAGCCGCGATCGAGCAGGAGGAAGAACCGAACGCGAAGCCGCTCCCGTTCCTGCTGGGATGTACCGCCGAAGAGGCGGAAAAGGCCCTTACGCCGCTCGGATATACGGCGGAGGTGTTTCCAGAGACGGTGGAAACCGAAACGGTGCAGCACGCGTGGTTTTCGCAGTTTGGCGTGAACCTTCCACAAACGGCCCGGTTC
>CAKUJL010000255.1 GCA_934661715.1 uncultured Oscillospiraceae bacterium
GCGCGGGCTTTCGGGGTGGTCAAACAGCTCGTGCGAGGGCTTGTCCTCTTCGATCCTGCCGTCAGCCAGGAAGATCGTCCGCGCCGCGACCTCGCGGGCAAAGCGCATTTCGTGCGTCACGACGATCATCGTCATGCCGTCGGCGGCAAGGGCCTTCATGACGTCCAGCACCTCGCCGATCATCTCGGGGTCGAGGGCGCTCGTCGGCTCGTCAAAGAGTATGACCTCGGGGTCCATCATTAAAGAGCGCACGATCGCGATACGCTGCTTCTGGCCGCCGGAGAGCTGGCTGGGATAGGCCGAAGCCCGGTCGGCCAGACCGACCTTTTTGAGAAGCTCGACAGCCTTTTCCTCCGCCTGCTCCTTCGGCATTTTCTTGATGCGCATCGGAGCGACGGTGAGGTTTTTCATGACGTTCATGTTGTTGAACAGGTTGAACTGCTGGAACACCATGCCCATCTTCTGCCGGTGCAGGTCGATGTTTTTGTTCTGCTTTTTGTCGCAGATATCGGCGCCGTCAAAAAGAATGTGGCCCGAGGTCGGCTTTTCCAGCAGGTTCAGGCAGCGCAGGAACGTCGATTTGCCGCCGCCGGAGGGGCCGATGATGGAGACGACCTCGTTTTTGTAGAAGGTCGTGCTGATGTCCTTCAGGACCTCCAGCTTGTGAAAGCTCTTGCAGAGGTTCTGAACCTCGATCATAGTCTGTTTATTTTCCATGCGACAGCTTCCTTTCTGCAAACGATACGATCCGGCTGCTGATGAAGGTCAGAACGAAGTAGATGAGCGCGGCCACGGCCAGACACTCGAGGCTCTTGTAGCTCAGCGCGATAACGTCGTTCGTGCGGAACATGAGGTCGGCGATGCCGATGACGGAGACGATGGAAGACTCCTTGATGACCGTGACGAACTCATTGCCGAGCGCGGGAAGGATGTTGCGGATGGCCTGCGGCAGAACGACAAGGCGCATCGCCTCGCCGGACGAGAAGCCCACGCTGCGGGCCGCTTCGGTCTGGCCGTAGTCGACGGCCTGAATGCCCGAACGGATGACCTCAGCGACATACGCGCAGCTGTTCATGCTCATGGCGACGATGCCGGCGGCAAAGCGCGAGAAGTTCGGGATCCACGAGATATCGGGGATTTTGACGCCGATCATGGGAAGACCGTAGAAGATGAACATCAGCTGCACCATAAGGGGCGTGCCGCGGATGAACTCGATGTACGCGACGGCCAGCCACTTCAGGGGAAGGATCTTTCCCATGCGCATGGTGGCCATCAGGGTGCCGAGGATCGTGCCGAGCAGGACGGAGAACGCCGCGATGATCAAGGTGTTCACAACGCCCTGGGCAAAGAAGCTGGAATAGCGCTCGATGATTTTTCCAATCGTCTCAAAAAAAGTCATGGGAGCCTCCTCTTTCGATAGGTAGATACAGCCGGGTACAGCTGCGCGAAAACAGGCTTCAAGGCTTCGCCGCGCTGGCAGCGAAGCCTTGAGAAAAGCTTACGGGTGAATTACGGGGTTTCAGGCTTACAGGCCGAGGCTGGCTGCGAGAGCGACTGCCTCGTCGTATGCGGCCTGGTAGCTGCCGTCATTGACGACCTTTTCGATGACCTCGTTGACAGCGGCGACGAAGTCCTCATTGCCCTTGGCGATGACGGCTGCCTTGCCGAAGGAAGCCTCTTCTGCGGTGAAGGCGAAGTTGGAGACCTCGAGCTTGCCGTCGCTGGTCGCAACCAGAGCCTCGCCGACCGCCTGGTCAACAACAAAGCCCGCGATGTTGCCGTTCTGGGTTTCCAGAGCCAGCGCCGGATACTTTTCGAGCTCAAACAGCTCACTGTCGGGAAGCGCGGAGAGGACCAGCTGGGACTGGATGGTGCCCTTCTGTGCGCCGACTTTCTGACCGGCCAGAGCTTCCTTGGTGGAGTACTTGTCCGCGTCGCCGGCCTTGACGATGAGAAGCTGTGCGCTGGTCTCATAGAGGCTGGAGAAGTCGATCTCTTCGGCACGCTCCGGGGTCTTGGTGAATGCGGCGATGCCGATGTCGACCTGGCCGGACTTGACGGCGGGGATGATGCCGTCGAACGCCATATCAACGACCTCGAGCTCTACGCCGAGGGAATCGGCGATCTGCTGGGCCAGCCAGATGTCGCAGCCTGCGAAGTTGGCGTCGAGATCCTTGAACTCATACGGCGCATACTGTGCTTCGGTGCCGACGACGAGCTTGCCGCTCGACTTGATCTTGGCCAGAAGGCCGCTGGCCTCTTCGGCGGGAGCAGCTTCTTCGGAGGAAGCTTCCTCAGCGGGAGCGGCCTCTTCGGTCGTGGTCTCAGCCGCGGCGGTTTCTTCGGAAGCGGCGGGAGCAGCGGTTTCTTCGGCAGATTTGCTGGCGCAGCCCGCGAACAGGCCCAGCGCCATCACTGCGCAAAGCATAAGTGCAAGCAGCTTGGTCAGAGAATTCTTTTTCATAATACCCTCCTGTGCATGGTGTCCATGCAGCATGTTGTAATTTATGTGTATGATTATACAGAAAAATTGAATTTTGTAAAGATGCAAAGTTATACAACATTCGACTGTATATCAGTGAATAATTGTGGATTTTTTCGTATAATTCACAAATCTGTCTGCCGGACGCGGCTTTTCTCAGAAGGAAAGC
>CAKUJL010000256.1 GCA_934661715.1 uncultured Oscillospiraceae bacterium
ATTCACCCGGAGGTCTTTACCATGCGCCCCATGCACGTCGAAATTGAGACACAGGGCGAATACTGCCGCGGCTGCACGGTGGGAGACCAGCTTGGCCTCTCCGGCAAACCCGCAAACGCGACGGTGATCTTGAACGTCGACCGCAAGGCCTTTGCCGACCGGCTCGTTGAATCGATGAAATTTTATGGGGAGGGCGCGAAATGAGAAACTATCCTGTCTGGCTCGACTGTGACGTCGGCGTGGACGACGCGATCGCTATCATGACCGCGCACGCGCTTCCGGAAATCGACCTTCTCGCCATCTCCACCGTGAGCGGCAACGCGCCTTTGAAGCAAACGCACCCGAACGCGCACCGCATGAACGGCCTCATGCACACGCACTACCCCGTCTACAGGGGCGCAAGCCGTCCTTTGATCGTCGAGCCGCAGTACGCGCCCGCGTTCCACGGGGAAAACGGCCTCGGCGATGTGGAGCTTCCCATGCCGGAGGACGCGGAGATGCACGACACGCCCGCGTGGGATGCGCTTTATGACTGCGCGAAAAAGCACCCCGGCGAGCTGCGGCTGATCGCGATCGGCCCGCTTACGAACATTGCCATTGCGCTCACGAAATACCCGGAACTCTCTACCCTGCTGCACACGATCCTCATCATGGGCGGCGCGGCCTCGGGCGGCAACGTGACCCCGGCGGCGGAATTCAACATCTACGCCGACCCCGACGCGGCGCAGATCGTCTTCAAGTCCGGCGTTCCGATCGTGATGTGCGGGCTGGACGTAACGCTTCAGGCGCAGCTCACGCCGCAGGACTGGGACGAGTTAGAAGCGCTCGGGACGCCCGCGGGAAAATTCACGAAGGCCTGCCTGCAAAAGGCGTGGTCGTTCCTTCAGCCCATCGGCTTTGCCGGCGTTGCGATGCACGACACGTGCCCGGTCATGTATCTGGCGCACCCGGAGCTTTTTGAAGCCGAGGAGGCCGGCGTCTATGTCGAGACGAAGGGCGCTATCACGCGCGGCAAGACCGTCACCGACCTCTGGAGCGACAAGCAGTTTGAAAAGAAGAACGCGCAGGTGGTCTTAAAGGTCGACCGCGACCGCTTCATCGCGATTCTGAAAGACTGCATCAGGAAAATTTAATTATCAGGCTATAAAAACAGGAAATCCGAACCATTCTATCAGAGTGGTTCGGATTTTTCTTTTTTGAGGAGGTAGGACAAATGGATTATGGGTATGCGCGGGTTTCGACGCGGGAGCAGAACGAGCTGCGGCAGCTCGTCGCGCTGGAGCAGTTTGGACTGCCGGAGAGCCAGATCTTTGTGGACAAGCGGTCCGGCAAGGATTTTAACCGCCGCAGCTACAAGCGGCTCGTGCGGAAGCTCAGGCCCGGCGACACGCTCGTCATCAAGAGCATCGACCGTCTGGGCCGGAATTACACGGAAATTCTCGAGCAGTGGCGGCTCATCACGAAGGAAAAACGCGCGGCGATCGTCGTGCTGGACATGCCGCTTCTCGACACCCGGCAGAGCCGCGATCTGACGGGGACGCTGATCGCCGACATCGTGTTGCAGCTTTTATCATATGTGGCCCAGACCGAGCGCGAGTTCATCCACCAGCGGCAGGCCGAGGGCATCGCGGCGGCAAAGGCCAACGGCGTGCGCTTCGGGCGTCCGCTCATCGAGCAGCCGGAGTCGTTCCCGGCCATCAAAGCGCTCTGGACATCCGGCGGGATTTCGGCCCGGGAGGCGGCGCGGCAGCTCGGCATTTCGGCCAAAACGTTCGCGCGGTGGGCAAAAGCGGAAAATTGATGAAAAAAGTAGAGGTTTGTCAGCACCTACATAAAGCCGCGATTTGATGCCTATAGTATACCAAATGTGGCATATATTTGCAAGATATCAGGTGCGGAAAAACCTCTACCTTTTGCCGCACAATTAAAGGAGGCACTTTTTTCAATGAAACTGACAAAAAGAGTTCTGTGCGCACTTTTGTGTCTGCTCCTGCTCGTGGGTATGATGCCCGCGGCGCTGGCTGTGGACGCAAGCGGCGAGCTCGTGCCGACCGACAAGCCGGTGCTCGACGTCTCGCGCTCGAAAACTGCAACACAGCTCGACCCGAGCGACTGGACATCCAAAGTGACGCTGTCTCTGCCGAGCGCGGAGGAAAAGCTCAAATCCGATGTCGTGTTTGTTCTGGACAAATCAAGCTGTAAAGACGCAACAGCTGCAAGTGCAGAGCAAATGCTGACAGCGCTGCAAAGTCATGTTCAAAACAGCAACGCTGCGATTCAGGTTGGTGTTGTCGTATTTGGCGGCGATGCAAAGGTTTCTTACCAACTGGGAGCGTTCCCTACAACGGATGAGGAGCTTGCAGTTCTTAAACAAGCACTCACTAAGAAGCCAATTGATCTAACAATGGGTGGCAGTAATATGCACGCCGGTCTGCTTGCCGCACAAAGTATGCTTGAAAACAGCAGTACGGACAGCAATCGAAAGTATATCATTCTGGTCAGCGATGGCCTGACGCGTCTGTTTACTGGTGCTGATGGCAAGACAAAGGATATCTATTATCACGTATACGAAAATAACTTTTACGGAATGATCGGCGAGTGGGAAACCGTTCGCACAGGCAAGCCG
>CAKUJL010000257.1 GCA_934661715.1 uncultured Oscillospiraceae bacterium
GGAGGAGGACGTAATTTGTGAAGTCGCTCCCCTCGCGGGGAGCGCTGGCTGAAACATCGCCCGTCGGCAAATCCGCGAATAACCCGTCGCGTTCGGGGTCGTTTGGAACAGCCGACACGCCTACCTGATCGGGGTGGGCAAATCTATGCAAAAGCCGCCCAAAGAGTGATCGGCTCTTCAGGCGGCTTAATGCCGTGGATATTTAATTGGAGCATGAAACGTTCTCAGGCGGTTATGTATTTGGCCAGCGCAATGATCGCCATCACATAGAGCGCAATCTTGCTCGCGGTAACCACTATGGTGACGATAATCTCAATATCCTCCTCCATGCTTTCACCTCCATTTCGCAAAAATGGTATAAGAAAACAGCATCGGTAGAACCAATGCTGTTCATGATTGCGGAATCTAGACCGGAGCTATATCGCGAATACCCTTAACCACTTTATAGGCCTTTCGCATTGCACTGTTTTCTTGGAGATATTCAAGCCCTTTCAGTGTAATCTTGATATTTTCAATATCGACGTCTATGTCTCCAGAAACATAGGATTCGATTTCAACGCCCTTTATGTATCCCACGTCAGCCATCATTTCGATGTATTTCTTCCATCGCTCTTCTGATACGCCGATGATCTTTGGCGAAATCATCTCCGCATTAAACGTTGGCAAATCCATCGCCTTTTCAAGCGCGCTCAGGATTTTGTAAACAGCAATAAAATTATTCATTTCCAATTCTCCTGTCAAGTCACGGTTTTAGACCTATACTCGTGCACCTCGACGTTTTGCATCGGCTTGGATCGTTTCCACGTTCTTCATATGAGCTTTGAGTTTGGCCGAACCATGCTCGAGCTTATATTGCCTAAAACCATCATCAGGCACTTCGTCGTCGTCAGCAAATTGAGAATAATACTCATTAAATAGCACTTCTAGTTCTCGCTGAACCTCTTCCGGTGGATCGGCTAATCTATAATGGATCATTGCGTTTTCATCCTTTCCAGCCACACCTTACTGATTTCAGTTGCCAGATCGTTAGCGCGATTTATCGCATATCGTTCGAGCGCATATGCAAGCAACTCATGCGGATCATTTTTATCTCGGTCGTTATCCAGACCCACAATGAATTGCTTCTGATTTGAATAGTCTCTCGACCTCACACTCAGCCCTAGGTTCTTCCTCGCCTGATCGACAATTTCCTGCGCTTGCAAGCCGCTGATCTGCTCGGCGAAATGCGTCATCTCATGAACAGCCGTCGAAAACGCCTCTTCAGTCTTGAGACTCTTTCGGAAACTGAGCGTTCGTGACCTTTCGTGATATTCGCCTATCGTTCCAGCTCTCAGCCTTGCCACATTTATCTTGACCGGCAATTTCTTCAGCCTGAATGTCGTCCGCGCCCATTCTATGCCCTCGGCAGCCTCTTTCTGTGTTTCGAGCTTCAGACTTGAAAACGTTTCATCAATCGGCTCTTTCGTATCGCCCCATTCATTCCTGTAACGGAAATGCTTCGCGATAGCCTGCGGACTGTCGAGCTTCTGGATTGCGTCGGTCTGCAAATACCGATACTTTTTATGGCCGGATTTGTCCAAAATACGGCGATGAACAGTACCCGTTTCTGTACTTATTATATCATATTTCGGCGCGTTTTGCAATCTTGAATGGTCATGCCCCTGCCAGCCATTCTCCCGTATTCCTGCCTGACGCCGCTCTCCTCGCTGATATTGTCGTAATAGTTCATCAGCTTGTCGATATTGGCCTGCGCCGCGCGCATCAGATCAGGGCTTTGCCGCTGCGGCTGCTTCCCTCGCGGGGAACGCGGTTTGAAATGCAGCGCCTGTCTATAAAAGGGCGCTTGATATACGCTGCGCCGCCGGGGCGTTTCCGATGCGGCGACTCCTTCGCCCGATTCATCCCGTTTATGTTCACCGCTTGGCGCGCTGTCCTGAGCAGAATGTGAGAGGCGGCTGAGTTCAATGGAATTGGATTGTATGGTGGGGCGGGGCTTTTTCGCGCCGCGCAGAGGCTGCATCGGCGCGGATTCGCTCTTCTGCCGCCCGGATATGCGAAAAGACCCGCCCGGCTCTATTTGCGGCCGGACGGGTCGTGATGTATGCGGCGGATAGTTCCTGTTCTGTGCGTCGGCAGGTGAAAATGGCGCTGTCAGCGGCGAAGAGCCGGTTTGAGCGCGGTTTCAGACTGCCTTAGCCCCTGCCCACTCTCTGCAGCGTCTCGTGGCCGCCCATGTAGGGGCGCAGCGGCACGGGGATGCGCACGGTGCCGTCGGCGGCGAGGTTGTTCTCCAGGAAGGCGATCAGCATGCGCGGCGGCGCGACGACGGTGTTGTTGAGCGTGTGCGCGAGGTACTTCTTGCCGTCCGCGCCCTTGACGCGGATGCCCAGACGGCGCGCCTGCGCGTCGCCCAGATTGGAGCAGGAGCCGACCTCGAAGTACTTCTTCTGGCGCGGCGACCAGGCCTCCACGTCGCAGCTCTTGACCTTGAGGTCGGCCAGATCGCCCGAGCAGCACTCGAGCGTGCGTACCGGGATGTCCAGCGAGCGGAACAGCTCGACGGTGTAAGACCACAGCTTGTTGTACCAGTCCATGCTCTCCTCGGGCTTGCAGACGA
>CAKUJL010000258.1 GCA_934661715.1 uncultured Oscillospiraceae bacterium
CGTCGTCGGCAAGCCCGCCGCGATGATGCTCATGGCCAAGAACGCCACCGTCACCATGTGCCACACCAAGACCGTTGACGTCGCCGGTATCGCACGCAAGGCCGACATCCTCGTCTCCGCCGCGGGCGTTCTGGGCAGCCTGACCAAGGACTACGTCTCTGAAAATCAGGTCGTCATCGACGTCTCCATCAACTGGGACCCCGAGAAGGTCAACGCCAAGGGCGGCAAGGGCGCCATCGCTGGCGACGCCGTGTTCTCCGAGGTCGAGCCCATTGTCGGCGCGATCACCCCGGTTCCCGGCGGTGTCGGCTCGGTCACGACGTCGGTTCTGATCGGCCACGTGGTCGAAGCAGCCGAGCGTACCCTGTAAGTTAGACAAAGGCAGCGCCGCACAATTGTGTCTGCGAGCCCCGACGGATCTTTTCCGCCAATTCTGCGGTTCGAAAAGCGAGAAATACATACAGTATTCCTTCGCTTCCCGAACCTTGCCTTGACGAAAAATCTCTCGCCGAGGCTTCTTGCCAAATTATGCGGTGTTGCCTCAAAAATATACTGCCGCCGGAACCAAATCCGGCGGCGGTGTTTCTCAAAGGCGGTTTGCGCGGGGGACATCTTCGGACGGCGCGGCCGCTTTTCTTAGGGAGGAGATTGTATGAAAGAAAAATTCGCACAGCTGGACAAGGCCATACGGCTGCTTTTCTGGCTGTTTGCTGCGGCGTGCCTGATCGCGGCGATCGCCATGCCCGACCGGGGACAGATGGTCGAGGGAATGCTGCGGCTGTGCACGACGCCGTATCAGTCGGCCAACAGCTACTTTGACCCGGCTGTCGGCGGCTTTGCCGGAACGTTTTTGAACGTGGCGGTCATCTGCGCCATCTGCGCGGCCCTCTATTCGCTTCCCGGCAGCAAGCCGGACGGCGTTTCGGTGCTGGCCTACTTCCTGACGGCAGGCTTCTGCTTCTGGGGCATCACGATTCTGAACATCTGGTTCTGCTTCGCGGGCACGCTCATTTTCTGCTTCGTGCGGAAGGTGAACCCCTGCACGCAGGGAAACGTGTTCCTGTTCTCGACCGGCATTGCGCCCCTTATGACGGACCTTCTCGTCCGCTATCCGGGTGCGGAGGCAGGCGGCGTGACGCTTCTGGGCTGCGTGATCACGCTTCTTGCGTGCTGCGTGATCGGCCTCGTGCTTCCGGCGGGTCTGGCGCACGGGCCCAAGATGCACAAGGGCTATGATCTTTACAACGCGGCGGTTCCCATCGGCCTGACGGCGTTTTTCCTGCGGGCAGTTCTGTACCGCGTGCTGGGCGGAACGCTTCCGGACGGCGTCGGCGCCGGCGCAGGTGACGGCAATTGGGCGGTCTGCAATATTTTCTGCATCGCTGTTTTCGCGCTTGCGCTGGTGCTCGGCCTGATGCTCGGCGGCAGCTTCAAAAAATACGGCGAGCTCTTAAAAGACAGCGGCGTCGGCGCGGACTACGGCGCAAAATACGGCGCGGGCACGGCCATCATGAACTTCGCCATCTACGGCCTGTTCATCGTGCTGTACTATAACCTCATCGGCGCGAAGTGGAACGCGGCGGTGCTGGGCTGCGTGCTGTGCATGGTCTGCTGCTGCTTCAAGGGAAGCCATCCGGCAAATGTCTGGCCCATCATGGCGGGCTATGTCGCAGCGTCGTTCCTCACAAAAGCGCTCTGCGCCGCGCTCGGCACGGACTTCACGACCGCCATCAACGCGCAGGCTATCGTCATCGGCCTCTGCTTTGCCAACGGTCTGAGCCCTGTGAGCGGAAACTACGGCTGGTTTGCGGGCTTCGTCTTTGCGATGCTCCACTATGGTCTGGTCACGAGCGTTCCTTATACGCACGGCGGGTTCCTGCTGTATAACGGCGGCTTTACGGCGGCGCTTGTCTGCTTCCTGTTCATCCCCGTGACGGAGGCGTTCTTCCACACGAAAGAAGAGCGCAGGCAGCTCAAGGCCGGAAAATAAGCACCAGAAAGGGGCGCACGGTATGTACTACTGTGAAAACTGTCATCTCCTCGCGCAGGGACCGGTCTGCCCCTACTGCGGCAGTACGCCTCTTCGCGAACCGAAGGATGGGGACTACTGCTATCTGGCGACGATGATGTCTCCGTGGGGCGAGGCGATGCAGGAGCTTTTGAAGGACGCGGGTATCTCGTGTCTTGCCCGGCAGGCCAGAAGCGTCCTGTATTCCGTGGCCTTCGGCCAGACGCACGCCGAGATCGAGCTCTTTGTCCCGTGGGAGGATCTGGAGCACGCGGCAAGTCTTCAAAAAAGTCTTCTCACCAGCGAACTGGCGGAAGACGACCCACAGCCATAATAATAACCCACGTCCCAACTCCGGGACGTGGGTTTTTCATGCATTGATCGATAAAACATCGTAGGGGGCGATGCCCACATCGCCCCGGCAGAAAGTCTGATTTTTCGGGAATCTGCGGCGAATTCGAACGTTTCAAGGGCAGAAAGCCATTTGGGCGCAGCGTTATTCGTTTGTCTCTGCCTTTAACCGATCCAGCGCAAGCTTTGTATCGCAGTCGTAGAGCTCTTCGGGCGGGATTTCGACGAGGCGGAGTGCGTCTTCATG
>CAKUJL010000259.1 GCA_934661715.1 uncultured Oscillospiraceae bacterium
CTACGATGCAGTGCTGGATATGATCCTGCAAAATGACCTTGCCGATGTTGTTGATGGCGGAGCGCACGGCGGCGATCTGAATCAAAACCTCCGAGCAGTCGCGGCCGTCTTCGACCATTTTCTTGACCGACTCCAGATGACCGATGGCGCGGGCCAGACGGTTGATGACGGCCTTTGTGTTCGCGTGGACATGGCCGTGGCCGGTATGATCATGGTCATGCGGGTGGTCATGGTCATGCTCGTGGGCATGTGAATGCTCGTGCTCGTGGGCCTGTTCGGGGGTGTGGGTGTCCTGCGGGGTGTGCAGGTGGGCGATGTGATGCTCGTGCAGATATTCGTGATCGTGTTCCATAGTGGGTCTCCCTCTTTTTCGTTCGACAAGAGTATACCACAGCAGAACGGACAAATCCATACAAAACCGGCAAAAAATTTCGGGAAATCCGCGCATCTATCCGGGGGAGGGGGATTATTTTCTAAATTTCCGGCTCTTTACAAATCATGCGATCCTGAGTATAATGGAGCTACAAGTTTACAGGCGGCTTTCTTGCGGGAAGCGCCGTCAGGAAAGGAACAAAACTATGCATCACGAAGAAACCATGCACGCCCACGAGCACACCCATGCCGACGGGACGACCCATACTCACGAACACACCCATCCGCACGACCACGACCATCCCCACACCCATGACCACAGCTGCGACGAGCACGCCTGTGCCGGCTGCTCCGGCTGCGCTGACCCCAAGCAGGAGCTGATGGCGCTGATGAAGTACATGGTCGGCCACAACACCGCCCACGCAAACGAGCTGGCCCAGCTGGCCAAGCAGTTACAGGATCTCGGCGAGAACACGGCCTACGAGCAGATCATGCTGGCAGTGAGCGACTTTGAAAAGGGCAACCTGCGCCTTTCCACGGTCCTTACGTCCATGAACGCATAAGGAGGAAGCCAAAATGTGCCTGGCAATGGTCTATACGGACAAAGCGGAGCCTGAAAACCTCGTTCTGAGCAATGTCCAGCGCATCGACTGCAAAGACGGCCTGGTCTATCTGACCGACCTTCTCGACCGGCAGGTCGTGATCGAAGGCGAGATCGTCTCGGTCGACCTTGTCGCGAATACGACGATCATCCACAAGACGAAAAACTGACGACACCGGGCCGCCGGAAGCTTCCCGCTTTCGCCGGCCCTTCTTTCCGGAGGTGAGATGCGTGCAGTGCTACGAGGTGGTGCGCGAGGTGGAAAACCAGTGCGCCAACAACCAGATGCGCGATATCTTTTTTGAAGAGATCGAAACGGACGACCCCATCGCGTGGCTGCGCGGCTTCGTCAAGGGCGCGGACGTGAAGATGGACGTCGACCGCAGAGCCGACGGCAATCTGACCGTTTTCGTCGAAAGCGGCGGCGTCAGCCAGAAATTTTTGTTTACGCAGATTTAGACCGGCTGGCCGGAACTTCCAGAAAAGCCAGATCAATTTTGATATATCCATAGGCCTTTTTCTACATATTTTTATGCAAAATTTGCAATAATGGGCTTGTCATTGCCGGGAATTTGTGTTACGATACTTTTGTATCGAAACAGCCCGGCGTTTTCCGCCGCTTCGCCGGTGGAAAATTGCGGTACAAACCGCGGCGGCCTGATCGATATTTCACGCGCACTCGGGCGGACAGGAGGTCCGGCCGGGCTGAAAGGCGCTATTTGAAGGAGCACACCACATGGCGACACAAACCATCGCAGTAGCCGGGAAAGGCGGCGTCGGCAAGACGACGACCTGCGGCATGATCATCGATTATCTGTGCAAGCAGAAAAAGGGCCCCATCCTCGTCGTGGATGCGGACGCCAACTCCAACCTCAACGAGGTGCTCGGCGTGGAAGTAGAGACCACGCTCGGCGACATCCGCGAGGAAATGGCAAGAGCCGAGCAGAAGGGCACGGTTCCGGCCAACATGACAAAGGCCGATTACGCGGAAATGAAGTTCAACTCCGCGCTCATCGAGGAAGACGACTACGACATGCTCGTCATGGGCCGGACGCAGGGCAAGGGCTGCTACTGCTTTGTCAACGGCGTTCTCAAGACCCAGATCGACAAGTACGCCGGAAACTACAAATACATGGTCATCGACAACGAAGCAGGTCTGGAGCATATCTCCAGAGGCACGCTTCCGCACGTCGACACCATGCTGCTCATCTCCGACTGCTCGCGCCGGGGCGTGCAGGCGGTGGGCCGCATCGCGGAGATGATCCGCGAGCTCGAGCTCAAGCCCGGCAGAATGAAGCTGATCATCAACCGCGCACCGAACGGACAGTTAAACCCCGGCGTCGAGGAAGAGATCAACAAATACGGCCTCGAGCTCATCGGCGTTCTGCCGCAGGACGAGACCGTCTACGAGTATGACTGCGACGGCAAGCCCAGCTCCCAGGTGCCCGACAGCACTCCCGTGAAGCAGGCGCTGCACCAGATTATGCGCGAACTGAATTTGTAAGCCTTTGGCGGCGTCACACCCTTTGGCACGTGGCGCCCGCCTAAAAATTATGATATAGGGGGATTCAACATTATGCCTTTCGTTCCCAAGAAGCAGGCTTTCAATGCCCACATCAATGA
>CAKUJL010000260.1 GCA_934661715.1 uncultured Oscillospiraceae bacterium
CACAATCTTTCCTCCCCCTTTGGGCGAAATTTTGTCGCTTGGCACAATGTTTTTTCGCGGCTGCAATTTCCTCTTGCAAAACGGGTGCGCGGGTGGTAAGCTTGCAGCATCTGAAGGAAAGGAACCGGAACCATGACGCGTGCGATGCTGTTTTGTGAAAATACCGCCCGTTCTGCGCAGCGCTCCTGCGCCGGTTTCGCCTGCCATACCGCCAAGATTACCATGGACGCCGTATCGGCGTCCATTTTTGCGCTTATTATTCGAATGATTCGCGTAAATCCGAATTCAAAACTGGCGGTTTGCCATCCAATGCCCCGGATCCTTTGAATCCCCCCGCATCAGAAGGCCCCGCCGATTTCCGGTGGAGCCTCTTTTTTGTTGTATCGAAAGGAAGCGTTGTCTATGAAAAAACGAATTCTCGGCGTCATCGGCCTCGGCCATGTGGGTGCGCACGTCGCCTATAGCCTTGCGGTACAGGGTATCGCGGACGAGCTGGTGCTGGTCGACAAAAACGAACAGAAGCTCAAAAGCGAGGTACAGGACCTGCGCGACGCGGCCGCCTACCTGCCGCACCGGGTCACGGTCCGCGCGGGAGACTTCTCCGACCTTGGCGCGTGCGATGTGATTGTCAACGCCGTGGGCAAAATCGAGCTTCTACGCGAGTCGCACGACCGGCTGACTGAGATGGATTTCACCATCCCCACCGTGCGCGGCTATGCCGAAAAGATCAAAGCGTCCGGCTTTGACGGCGTGCTCATCAACATCACAAACCCCTGCGACATCGTCACGCGGGAGCTGGCCCTGCATCTTGGTCTTCCCAGAGGCCGCGTCTTCGGCACCGGCACGGGGCTTGACACCTCGCGCCTCTTGAGCGCCCTTGCCCGGCAGACCGGCATCGACCACAAATCCATCACCTGCTACATGCTCGGCGAGCACGGAAACCAGCAGTTCGCGCCGTGGTCGTGCGTGAGCTTCCGCGGTGTGCCGCTGGATGTGTGGGCAGAAAAAGACGAGCGCTTCCGCTTTGACAGAGCCGCGCTTCAAAAAGAGTCCATCGGCGGCGGCTGGGTCACGTTCTCCGGCAAATTCTGCACCGAGTACGGCATCGCAACGGCCGCGGCCCGCATGGCGCACATCGTCCTGCACGACGAAAAGGCCATTATGCCGGCCAGCGCCGAGCTTCTCGGAGAATATGGCGAGTCCGGCCTCTTTGCCGGCGTTCCGTGCGTGCTGGGCGCAAACGGTGTGGAGCAGGTCGTCGAGCTTCCGCTGACCGAGGAGGAACGGGCGCAGTTCCACGCCTGCTGCGAGGGCATCCGCAAAAACATGGAACATCTGAAGGAATTGTAATACATCTTTTTGACTGAAATCACGCACAGGAGGCTATGCAATATGAAAATCACTGTCACACCCAACCCCAACCACGGAACGCTTCCCCCGTCCGACCAGCTCGGCTTCGGCTCTGTCTTCACAGATCATATGTTCCTCATGGATTACACGGACAAGGAAGGCTGGCACAATGCCCGCATCGTCCCCTTCGGCCCCATCTCCATGTCTCCGGCGGCCAGCGTCCTGCACTACGGCACCGAGGTTTTTGAAGGTCTGAAGGCCTACCGCCGTCCGGATGGGGACGTGCAGCTGTTCAGGCCGTGGGAAAATGTCGCGCGTCTGAACCGCTCGTGCGACCGTCTGGGCCTTCCGCGCATCGACGAAGAAGACGGCCTCGAGGCAATCAAAGAACTTGTCAAGATCGACTCCAGCTGGGTCCCGTCCGACCCCGGCACATCGCTTTACATCCGTCCGTTCCTGTACTCCACCGACCCGACGCTGGCGCTGCACGGCGTGCATGAGGCGACGTTCGCCATCATCCTCTCCCCGTCCGGCAGCTATTTCTCCGACGGTCTCAAGCCCGTTCCCATCATGGTCGAGACCGAGGACGTGCGGGCGGTCCGCGGCGGCACCGGCGAAGCGAAATGCGGCGGCAACTACGCGGCGGCCAACCGTGCCGGCGACAAGGCCATCGAAAAGGGCTATTCGCAGGTTCTGTGGCTTGACGGCGTCGAGCGCAAATACGTCGAAGAGGGCGGCGGCATGAACGTCATGTTCAAGATCAATGGCACCGTCGTCACCCCGATGCTCACGGGCTCTATCTTACGCGGCGTGACGAGAAAGTCCTGCATCGAGCTGCTCAAGAGCTGGGGCGTTCCGGTCGAAGAGCGGTTGCTCAGCGTCGACGAGCTGTTTGAAGCGGCGAAGAACGGCACGCTGGAAGAGGCGTGGTGCGTCGGCACGGCGGCGGTCATCTCCCCCATCGGTGCTCTGGCCTGGGGCGATGAGGAATATGTCGTCAATGATAACCAGATTGGGGCGCTCAGTCAGAAGCTTTATGATGAGCTGACCGGTATCCAGTGGGGGACAAAGGCGGACCCGTTTGGGTGGACTTGTAGGGTTTAAGGTTTTTTGGCCTACTGCCTGGCCGTGGCCCAGGGGCCATTTTTGTTCTGGCAGAAGCCTGCCAGACTGTCCAAACGCATTTTCTTTCTTGCTCGTGCAAGAAAGAAAACGCTTTGCAAAAGAAAGAAGACGCCAAAG
>CAKUJL010000261.1 GCA_934661715.1 uncultured Oscillospiraceae bacterium
GCCCACTGCGCAATCCCTCAGTCAGCTGTCGCTGACAGCTCCCTTTACACAAAGGAGCCTTTGGTGCGGCGGAATCCTTTGGTGCAAAGCGTTTTATCGTTTGATGAGCACCATGGCAAAATCGTTGACATTCGTGCCAGTGGGGCCGGTGTAGATGAGGCCGCCGGTTTTCTCCAGCGCGTGGTAGGCGTCGTTGTCCTGCAAAACGTCGCAAATGCGGATGCCGAGAGCGCGGAGCTTTTCCTCCGTTTCGCCGTCAACGTAACCGCCCGCCGCGTCGGTGGGTCCGTCGGTTCCGTCCGAGCCGACGGAGAAGATGGCCGTGTCCGCAAACCCGGAAATGCCGGGTGCGGCAGCAAGCGCCAGCTCCTGATTGCGCCCGCCGAGGCCCTTTCCCGTGAGCTTTACGACCGTCTCGCCGCCGGCCAGGAACGCAAGCGGCGTTTTGGTGTCCCGGTGCGTGGCCGCGATGCTGGCCAGAAAGCTTCCGGCCTCTTTTGCCTGGCAGCACAGGCAGTCGGTAAGCACGGTGCACCGATAGCCGAGGCCCTCCGCTTCCTTCTGCGCCGCCGCGCAGAGCTCCCGGACAGAGCCTGTGATGTGCGTTTCGACGTTCGAAAGCGACTTCGGCGTCTCCTGTTTGAGACAGGCCATCGCCGCGTCAGACAAGTGCAGGCCGTATTTTTTTACAATTTCCAGCGCGGTCTCGCACGTCGACGCGTCCGGATACGCCGGGCCCGAGGCGATCATGTCGAGGGGATCTCCGATGATGTCGGACAGCACGACGGAAAAGACCTTCGCCGGGAAGCAGAGCTTCGCGAACTTTCCGCCCTTGACCGCTGACAGCCGCTTGCGGATGGTGTTCATCTCGACGATGTCCGCGCCGCTTGCCAGCAGCTGCTTCGTTACATCCGCCATCTCGCTTTCCGGGATCAGCGGGCACTCAAAAAGCGCCGAGCCGCCGCCGGAGACGAGAAACAGCACCGTGTCGTCCTTTCCGAGCGGCTTTACCAGCTCCATCGCCGCGCGTGTAGCGCGGTAGGAATTTTCATCCGGCACCGGGTGCGCGGCCTCGAAGATCTGAAGACCTCCAATAGAGCCCTGTGCGTGGCCGTATTTCGTGATGACGACGCCGTCTGCGATTTTCCCGCCCAGCGCCGCAAACGCCGCGTTTGCCATCGACCACGCCGCTTTGCCAATGGCGACCAGGTAAACGTTCCCGGTGAAATCGGCGGTTTCCAGCGCCCGCCGAACCGCGCTGTCAGGCTGCACGGCGGCGATCGCCTGCTGCCAGATTTTTTGTGCGTCTTCTCTGACTCCCATAACCGATTATTTGTTGACCACGTTCTGCGGCGCACCGTTTAAGAACGCCTTGACGTTCTCGACCGTCGCGTCCATGATTCTCTGGCGGCTTTCCTTCGGGGCCCACGAAATGTGCGGCGTGATGATGCAGTTTTTGGCCTTGAGAAGGGGGTTGTCGGCGCGGATGGGCTCGGTGTAAACAACGTCGAGGCCCGCCGCGGCGAGCTTTCCGGAATTGAGCGCGTCGGCGACATCCTGCTCATTGATCAGCTGGCCACGGGCGTTGTTGATTAAAATCGCGCCGTCTTTCATCTTGGCGATCGTGTCCTTGTTGATCAGGCCCGTGTTTTCCGGGGTCAGGTTGCAGTGAAGGGTGATCACGTCGGCTTTGGCAAACAGGGTGTCGAGGTCAACGTACTCGGCAATGGCCTTGCCGGACTCGTTCGGGTACAGGTCATAGGCCAGAACGTGCATGCCGAGCGCCTTGGCAACGCGCCCTTCGGCCTGACCGATTCTGCCGAAGCCGATGATGCCGATGGTCTTGCCCTCCAGCTCGATGAGCGGATAATCCCAGTAGCACCAGTCGGCATTGCTCGCCCAGTTGCCCGCGTGGACGGATTCGCTGTGATGGCCGATGTGGTGGCAAATTTCCAAAAGCAGCGCGATGGAGAACTGGCTGACGGAGGCGGTGCCGTAGGTCGGGACGTTGCAGACGGGGATGCCCTTTTCCTTCGCGTAGTTGTAGTCGACGCAGTTGTAGCCCGTGGCAAGAACCGCGATCAGCTTGATATTCGGGCAAGCGTCGATCGTTTCCTTCGAGATCGGCGTTTTGTTCATGACCACGATCTCGGCGTCCCCAATGCGCTCGGCAATGAGGGGCGACTCGGCGTAGGACGTGCGGTCGTAAACCGTCACCTCGCCCAGAGTCTCGAGGCCAGCCCAGCTCAGATCGCCGGGATTTTCCGTGTAGCCGTCCAAAATTACAATTTTCATATTCTTCCCTCCAAATGTTATTCAGGGGTTCTGCGCTTGCCGGATGTACCGCTAACCTGTCATATAAGTTCGCAGAAGGCCTCCGTTCTTTCTCTATCATATCCGCTTTTTCCGTGCCTGTCAAATCCTTTTTTCCGCGGTTCTTGACAAATTCGTCGATTTGGCTTACACTATACTTGTAATATAAATTTAGGCGGTTGTCATGAACAAATATGTAGAAATAGCAGAACAGCTGAAACAGAAG
>CAKUJL010000262.1 GCA_934661715.1 uncultured Oscillospiraceae bacterium
TTTTTCCGCAGGAATACTGACGTATTTCAAGGAAAAATGGCGCGGCGCAGCGTGAAAAGACCCGCTGTCCGGGTGCATTGGGAGTTTTCAGATACACCCTAGCCCCCTCAAAAATTCACACCTATAATTTTGACACATTTGGCCGCATTCCGTGCCTATTCTTTTCCTGCCCGCTTCTGTAGAATATCCTCCGTAAGATATGAATTGTCCGGAGGATAACATGAGGAAGAGAATGCTGCTTCGGCCGTGGAAGGGCCGGATGCTCTGCGGTGTGTGCGCAGGGATTGCCGCGTATTTTGACGTGGATGTGAGAATTGTCAGAGCGTTATGGGCTGCGGCCTGCCTGATGAAGGGCGTGGGCCTGTTCGCGTATGTGATGGCGTCGCTGCTGCTGCCGGAGGAGATCCGCTGCTGGAGCGCGGAGGAGGGCTATTATGAAGACTACTGCTGATATGGACAGCGCAAAGCGCACGAGAGTTTTGCTGCTGGCGCTCGGCGCGGTGTGCGTCGGGTGCGTGCTCATGATCGCGGCGGCGGTGCTGGCCGGGAGAAATTATAAGGCCCTTGTGCCGCTGGCGCTCGTGTCGTCGATCGTAGTCAACGCCATTGCCGTGGCGCTGAGCCGGTTTCAGGAAGAGGCGGAACGGAAATGAAGGATTTTGTACGCGCAGCGCTGCCGTTTGTGCTGGCGGAGATCGCCGTGATCATCCTGTGTGTCGGAAATCAGAAAAAGCCGGAAGCGGAAAACGCAAAGGCGCAGGAGAGCCGTCTGGCCTTCGGTATGCTCCTCGGTCTTGCGCTCGGCGCGGCATTGGAGGGCTGCGGCGTGTTTGAAAGTCCCATGATCGGTCTGACGCTCGGGCCGCTGTGGGGCATGGCGCTGTCCACGCTCGGCGCTTCCGGAAAGAGCGCCCCCAAAAACGAAAAACACATAAAATCGGGAGGAACCACCCCTTGCAATACGAAAAAGAACTGATTCTAAAGGACGGCGCTGCCTGCCTTCTTCGCGGCGCGAATGAACACGACGCCGCCGAGGTGCTGCGCAGCTTCAACCGCACGCACGCGGAAACGGACTATCTTCTGACCTATCCGGAGGAAAATTCGTTCACCGTCGAGCAGGAAGCGGAATTCTTAAGAGCGCGGGATCTCAGCCCCAACGCCATTGAAATTGCCGCGTTTGTAGACGGAAAGCTTGCCGGTACGGCGGGCATCGAGCCGCTGGGCGAAAAAGAAAAAATGCGCCACCGCGCCGACTTCGGCATCGCCATCGAAAAGGCCTACTGGGGCCGCGGCATCGGAAAGGCCCTGACCCTCGCGTGCATCGAGTGCGCCAGAAAAGCGGGTTTTTTGCAGCTGGAGCTGGAGGTCGTGGCGGAAAACGCGTCCGCTGTGAAGCTCTATGCATCCGCAGGCTTCCGCGAATACGGCCGGAACCCCAGAGGCTTCCGCGCAAGAACCGGCTGGCAGGAAGTGATTCTCATGCGGCTCGAGCTGGAGCCGCGTGAGAATTAGGGAATAAGTAAGAGTGAAGAGTGAAGAAGTGCGGTGTGCCGCTTTGCGGCACGATTTGAATCGCCGGCGAAGCCGACACCACACCTATTCACTCTTCACTCTTACTTTTTACTTTATTTCATCTGTGTTCGGTAATTCTTCAAGACTTCTCAAATACGCCACCGTCTCTCCGAGGCAGCCGCGCATGGCGCTGAGCCAGTGTTCGCGCATGAGCGTCTTGGATTTTGCCGCGTCCTTTTCGCGAAGGGCCCGCAGAATCTCCCCGTGCTGCTGCGCCGAGGCCTGCCGCATCGCGGCCAGATGGAAATAGTGATACTTGATCCGGCGGATATGCAGAAGCAGCGTGTTGGTCAGCTCCGACAGATATTCGTTCCCCGCCGCGTCTACAATGTACGCGTGAAAGCGCTCGTCGCAGCCGACCACGGTCACGGCGTCGTCCTTCTGCGCCGCGTCTGCCGACTGCCGGAGCGTGTACTCGAGCTCAAAAAAATCGTCCTCGGACAAATGCCCGCACGCAAGCTCCGCCGCCAGCGCCTCGAGCTCTGCCAGAGGCCGGTAGCATTTTTCGATGTCCTGCACATCCAGCGGCGCGACGACCGTAGCCCGGCCCGGCATGATCTGCACGAGCTTCTGCGTTTGCAGCTGCTGCAAGGCCTCGCGCACCGGCGTGCGGCTGACGCTGAAGTACTCGCCGAGATCTAGATCGAGGATCTTCTCGCCCGGCTCCAGCACGCCCGTGATGATCCAGTCGCGCAGCGTCTCATAGACCGCCTGTCTGGCAAATTTTCTGTTGATGATACCGCTGCCCTCCGGAATCGGCATGGCCCACCCTTCTTTCGCATCTTTGCGTCTATGTTAGCACAGTACGCGCATGTTTGCAAGTAAGGACAGCACCACACAATTGCGTCTTCGCGCTTCGCCGGATCTTTTCCGCCAATCCTGCGGTTTGAAAAACGGGAAATACATACAGTATTCCTCCGTTTTCCAAACCTTGCCTTGACGAAAAATCTCTCGCC
>CAKUJL010000263.1 GCA_934661715.1 uncultured Oscillospiraceae bacterium
CTTCGTCTCCGTTTGCGTGCGCCATGACGGAAAAGCCTTCGCCGTGCGCGATTTTTGTTGTTTCCAGAATCAAATTCTCCGGCATCGGCTCGTCGGTCAGAACGCCGTAGTGGTCAAAGTCCATAAGGCCGGAGATCATGAGCTTGATAAAATGTCCGCCGCGCTGCCTGACCTCCTTGACCAGCTTGCGGAATTCTTCAATGGTCTCGAAGCCCTTGCCGATGAAGCCGCCGTAGTGGCCCTTCCGGCAGATCGGGAAGCACGGCGTGCGGTAGGTGATGCCGTATTCCGCCGCGATCTGGCTGGCCCGAAGTCCCGCGTCCCAGCGGTCTCCGCCGTCCCGCAGATACGTAAAACCCTGCTTTTGATAGCGCTCGAGCGTTTCGCGGATAAAGCGCTCGTCGGGCGCGTCCATGTGCCGCTTCAATGCGTCGCGCCAGTATCCGCCGTCCAGCGCCATATGGATATGACAGTCGACTGCCATAAAAATCCCTCCAAACGGTTCCAATTTCAGTAGCCTCATCATACCGCCGCGCACGGAAAAATGCAAGCCGGGCGGCTAAAATCCGCCGGTTCCGGGAATACTTCGTGTATCTTTTCGGAAAAGGAGCTCATTATGAAAGGTTTTGCCATGCTCGGCGCGGGAAAAACGGGATGGATCGAAAAGGCGCGGCCTGCCTGTGGCCCGATGGACGCGATCGTCCGGCCCATTGCCGTCTCGCCCTGCACGAGCGATGTTCACACCGTCTGGGAGGGCGCTCTCGGTGAGCGCCGGGATATGATCCTGGGCCACGAGGCCGTGGGCGAGGTCGTGGAGGTTGGCGCTCTTGTACGCGATTTTAAGCCCGGAGACCGCGTCGTCGTCACGGCCATCACGCCCGACTGGGGAAGCGAGGAAGCCCAGCGCGGCTTTGCGATGCACTCCGGCGGAATGCTCGCGGGCTGGAAATTTTCAAACTACAAGGACGGCGTTTTCGCGGAATTTTTCCACGTGAACGAGGCCGACGCCAACCTCGCAAAATTACCCGCCGATCTGGACCCCGGCACGGCCTGTATGCTCTGCGACATGATGCCCACGGGCTTTCACGCGGCGGAATTGGCGGATATTCAGTTCGGAGAATCCGTCTGCGTTATCGGCATTGGGCCGGTGGGGCTGATGGCCGTGCGGGCCAGCGTTCTGCGCGGCGCGGGAGATGTATTTTGCGTCGGCACGCGGAAAAAATGCATGGACGCGGCGAAGAGCTACGGCGCGACGGATTTTCTGAGCTACAAAAACGGCGATCTGGCCGAGCAGATTTTAGAAAAAACGAACGGCAAGGGCGTTGACAAGGTCATCGTCGCGGGCGGCACAGCCGACACCTTTGACGCGGCCATCCGCATGGTAAAGCCCGGCGGCATCGTCGCGAACGTCAACTATCTCGGCACAGGAGACTATGTGAAGCTTCCGCGCGTCGAATGGGGCTGCGGCATGGCGCACAAGCAAGTAAGGGGCGGCCTCATGCCCGGCGGCAGGCTCCGCACCGAGCGGCTGCTGCGGCTCATCGAGACAGGCCGCGTCGATGCGTCCATCCTCATCACGCACCGGTTCTACGGCCTTTCGCACGTGGAGCAGGCGCTGCTTTTAATGAAGGACAAAACGCCGGATTTAATTAAACCCGTCGTGTATCTGGACTGAAAAAGACCCGGACAGAGCCGCATCTGTCCGGGTTTTTTGCTAGGGTGTATCTGAAAACTCCCAACGCACCCGGACAGCGGGCCTTTTCACGCTGCGCCGCGTCATTTTTCCTTGAAATACGTCAGTATTCCTGCGAAAAAATGTCTTGCTCAGCGCAAAAACTCCTCGCTGCCGGTCACATTGGGAGTTTTCAGATACACCCTAAAAGTCGTGTCTTGCGCCGCCGTCAGCGCCGATTTTCTCATAGATTCTCACGATTTTTTCAATCTTCAAAAAGCACGTCTCGTCCGGCGTGTCCTCGTCCAGAACGCGCGAAATTGCCGCCAGCGCCTGCACGCTGCGCGAAAGCAGAAGGGACTTTATCTCCGCGTCCGAAAGCCGTCGTTCGTCGTACACCCGTTCCAATAAAAGCTCCCGCTCCATCCTGCGCAGGAATGCAATGTCCAGCTCGTCAGTATTATCGATATGCATAGTTTCTCCGTTCCCCTAATTTTATAGCCCTAATTCGAATTATAAGTCCATTGCGGGCAATTGTCAATAACCCGGCACCTGCTTACCATACTTTTGGGTGATGGTATTATGATTATGTATACGAGACTTTGGGAAACAATGAAAAAGAAGAAAATATCGCAGTACAAACTGTTGAATACGTACCACATGAGCACGGGACAACTTGACCGTCTGCGTAAAAATGCGCACGTCAGTACCTATACGCTGAACCGCCTGTGTGAAATCTTGTCGTGCGATATCGAAGACATCGTGGAATATCTTCCGGACGAAGAGGAAGCCGGAAAAGAGGAATAAGTGTCGCGGTTTTTGAGTTCCAAAGGCCCCTTTGTGTAAAGG
>CAKUJL010000264.1 GCA_934661715.1 uncultured Oscillospiraceae bacterium
CCCTGCGACCATGAAAACCGTAAATGCCGCAAGGATGCCCAGAACCGCACGGCGGACAGCCTCCCTGCGAATGCGCGTTTGCAGCTGCATCATAGCCGTCGGAAGGATGCACAGCGCAAGCACGGTCGTCGAGGAGGGATAGGACGCTTCCAGCTTGCCGCCGATCAATACCGGGCGGTAGTTGATGACGACCGTTTCAAACAGCACATACACTGCCAGCACCACAAGATAAAAGCCGCCGAGCAGTAGGATGTCACGGTCTACCTTGAGAAGGCTTTTTCGCCGAAGGAGCTGCACCAGTCCCAGAACGGCAAACCCAAAGGCAATTCCGATCGGAACCAGACCCAGCCAATCCGTCAGTGTGTAGAGCGCCCAATGCACGCCCGTCAGCGCATGGAACGCGCCGTTGATCGACGCAAAGCCCACGCGCGAGCCGTCTGGCCCGATCGGCTGCACATCCACAAAGCGGAGCAGCACCGTCCACAGCGCGAAGGCCGCAAGCGTTCCAAGCGCAGCTGAAAGAATTTTTGTGTTTTTCTTTTTCATGTTCCTGTTTCCTTTGTACTTTCCTTGATGATTTTCAAATGCTTCCTGCGATTTTACGGAATTTGTCCGTCCAGCGCACGAAGGTCGGACGGCTCGTATTGGTGTGTTCCCGGCAAGCCCTTTTTGTAATTCCAGCATACGATCGCATCGTGCAGGCTCTTTCCGGGATTGTCTGCAAAGAAAGCACGGATGTATGTGTTGTACACAAACTGCCCGCCGAGCTCCGTTTTGGTTTGCTTCTTTTCCGCTAAGATCTGATCATACGCCCGGATCGCGTCGCCGTAAGTCTTTCCGGCGTTTGCTTTCAGCCATTTCTGAAACGGAACACAGAAGGAAAAGCCTTTCCCGATTTTCTCGCGGAAGAACGCGCGGTGTTTTTCGGAGCAGACGATATTCGGTTCTATGACCGTGTCCTCGGTGATCGTGCAGATCGTCGCCGCCGTTTTTCTTTCGGCGGAGGCTTTCCGCACCTTTCCCGTATCCAGAAAGTATGCGATTCGATCTGTGAGCTCCGCTTTACTGCCCGATGCCGGCAAGCCGTTTTCTCTGCAAAATCCGGCAAGCTCCTGTTTCAGATAATAATAGCTGCGGAAGGTCCTTGCATCCAGGTCTCTATGCAGCTTCGGTCGTTCGCTCATCTGCATTCGCTCCTATATCATAGATTCTTCCTAGGGTGTATCTGAAAACTCCCAATGTGACCGGCAGCGAGGAGTTTTTGCGCTGAGCAAGACATTTTTCCGCAGGAATACTGACGTATTTCAAGGAAAAATGGCGCGGCGCAGCGTGAAAAGACCCGCTGTCCGGGTGCGTTGGGAGTTTTCAGATACACCCTACAAAACAGATGCATCCCCAATGCTGCGTTGAAGCCCGTGGCGGCAAACACGCTGAAGCGCTCGACCACGCCGAAATACCCGGCCGGGACGATTTTCATGCCCAACGCGCCGACAAGCATCATGGCAAGCGCAAAGGCGGCGCAGACACCGTAGGAACGACAGTCTTTACTCTTTGCTCCCGCGGCGATGATCACGCTCAGCGATACGATGGAAAGCCCCACCACCAGAGCCGTTGTGACCATGTGCATCACGTCCTGAAACGCCCCGGCGTAGCCGCTGCTGCTGAGCGGGAACATTCTGTAGCCAACAGCCGAGATCCACTCCATGACGGCAAACAGAGAAATGCCGGTGCGCAGCAGCTTGGTTTTTTGCCCCTGCATACCGATGCAGACGACCGTGACGCAAACGACCTCGCACGCATTGTAAAGGGCGCTGAGTTGATTCCACAGGGCCAGTGACGGCGCGCCGGCGGCGCTCAGGTCGCTGACGGCCTGCGACATCCAGTCGTAGCCCGGATAGGCCAGCGGCGCAAACACGACCGCCGCCGTGTACGAAAGAAAGCTGACAATGCCCAGCAGTCCAAGCTTCTGCACCAGCGTCCGCTTTGTTTTATGCATCTGCTATGCCTCCTTCTCATGAACCATGCGGAAAAAGAGCTGCACATGCTTTCGAAGCTTTTCCAGACACTCGCTTTCCCGTTCCGGCTGGCGGTCACAGATCCCGATGAGCGTCAGTACCGGAGAAACATACAGCATCGCCAGCGTGTCCGGGTCCTCCGCCGCGATCTCGCCCGCCGCGATCAAAGCCCGAAAGATACCGGCGTGGTAGGCAAGCACCCGCTCCACATACCGCCTGGAATAGAGCGCCGCCAGCTCCGGCGAACGGAACTGCTCGATGGTCATCATGCGGCGAAAGCGGCTGATGGTGTCATTATGGAGAGAATACTCGAAGATCTGCCGCACCTTTTCAAAAAGCGCATCGGCGGTGATCTCCGTAAAAACGGGAATATCCTGCGCCGCATTCTGCACATGGATGCTGATTCTATCGGTATCCGCTTCATACTGTGCCGCCGTAGATTCCATAATGGCGTCGAAAATCGCCTGCTTGCTTGAAAAGTGAT
>CAKUJL010000265.1 GCA_934661715.1 uncultured Oscillospiraceae bacterium
GTCGCCGCTCTTTTCTTCAGGTAGTTTAGGTGTTGACAGCACAGTGCCGGAATCGAACCGGACGATGTGGATCAGTTCAGGGTTGTTCTGCATCAGCCAGTCGGCCTTCAGCTCACTTCCGTACACGTTCAGCGCAATCAGGTCCCATGTGTCGCCGGACTTCGTTGTGTATGTTGTACTCGTGCTATTAAGTGCCATATTTCTTGCGCCTCATTTCACGTTCGTACTGCTCCATGTTTTCGCAGAAGCGCTGGTAGTCATCAGCAAGGATGGAGTGCAGTTCTTCTGCGGTCATGCCGCCGTAGATAACAAAGTTCGGTGCGTAGACGTATGTATTGCCGGAAGAACTGGTGTAGGTGCGCTGGTAGCTTGTGCTCTCGCCTCCGCCAGAGCCGCCGGAGTTTCCTCCAGATGCGCCACCGCCGCCGATGGACGGCAGTTCCACCACGTTCTGCCGGGACGCCTGCAGGTCTGCCAGCATGGAAAGATCCTGCTCCGTCGTGCCCGTGCCGTAGACCGTCGGGAAGAAGTCTACGTTGCTCAGGTCGTAGTGGTCGGGGTTTGCGGCATATTCAAGCTGTGCTTTCTCTACGTCCGCGCCCCGGATGAACCGGATAACCTTCTGAGCATTTTCATTTGCAAGGATGGTCTGGGCACCAGTGACCACCTTGCCGATTCCCGTGTTCACGTTCTGGACGATCTTGCTCTGGTCGTCCGTCACGGCAGGCGCCTGCGTAGCAGCCAGTGCTTCCAAGCCATCCACGGCATAGTTGGCAAACTCCGTGACACGGCTGAACGCCACACCAGCGTCAGAACCCAGCACCATGCCCGCCGCAACGGACGGGAACATAGTGCCAACGCTCTGTGCTATCTGGTTAAACCGCTGCTGCCGCTGCGCCTTGCGGAAGTCGATCAGGTTGGTGCCTTCGTCCGTAAAGCCGCCATCGGCAAACATCTTCGGCTTGCTGCCGGGCAATTCCAGCAGGTCGCCCAGACCAACGCCCAGCATCTTGCCAGCCGTCAGCCATGTATCCACGTTCTTCTCCCGGACGCCACGCCGGAAGCTGATGACCGCTTCTGTGCCAGCTTCGCCAGCGATGGACGGTCCCTTCGTCATGCCGCCGTTGGCAAACGCCGGGACGGACACGGGCGAGAGGTTGAAACCGAAAGACTTTCCGCCGATGACCGGGACGGGGATGCCGAACAGCGTTTCCGGGATTTTAAGCTGGATCTTGTTCAGCGCCCCAATGATGAAGTTCACCGCTTTCACGCCGACGGTTGCTACCTGCTTCAAGAATCCGATGACGCCCAAGATCACCGGCTCCACCACCGGCAGTACCTTGCCCACAATGTCCACAGCCACTTTGATGGCATTGACCAGCGTGGTGCCCACCAGGCTTACCACCGTGGACAGCAGCGGCATAACCGCCGGGATGCCCTCATTGATGACAAACCCGAATATCTCCGTCAGCACCGGCTTGATGTGGTTCACGCCCAGATCCACGATCTGGGAGAACACACCGGCAAAGGACTGGACCAGCGGCATGACTGTCTGGATAGCCGGGGTCATCGCGCCAAACACATCACCCAGGTTCAGCCCTCCGATGTTGAAACCGGATAGCTTCTCCTGGATGTTCTGCAAACCCTCCGGGGTAGAGAGTTGTCCAAACACCTGTTTCGCCAGATCTCCGATACCCGCGATCTTGCCGGTAAACTTGTCGAACACGGCAAGGCCGCCTTCGCCAAATACCATGCCGACAATGTTGCGGACATCCTCAAAATGGTCTCCCAGTAGGGAAACCACGGCGACCATCGTGCCCAGACTTGTAATGGCCGGTCCGAACATACCAAGCAGCGACATAAAGCCACCGCCCAGTTTCGCAGCCACCGGACCAACGGTAGAACCCAGCACGTTCAGCCCTGCGCCTGCAAACTGACCCACGTTTTTGACCGTGCCGATCGCACCGCCTGCCAGCTTTGTTGCTCCGCCGACCACCTTGTTTTTGGCATTCGCCAAAATTGCGGGGCCTTTCGTTTGGCTAAAGATGTACCCCATCTGCGCAAGAGCGTCCTGCCCGTTCATGCCGACCGTGCTGGTTGCCATTCGCCAGAGTGCCCTTCCTCTGCCTGGCTGTACAATGCCCGTTTTTGCGAGGATTCCCACTCCGGCCTTTCCGATATTTCCGAGTGCAGACTTTCCAAGTCCGCCCATCGTAGACAAGGTTGCTCCGTCAAAGGACTTCATGCCGGCAAAGATGCCGGGGAAGTTGATGCCCTGCGGTCCCGCTATGCCGGAAAGGATTTGCTTTGCAACGCCGCCCGCCTTTACGAATCCGCTACCGATGGCCGTGTTGCCCAGTGCGCTTATAGCGCTGCCTACGCCCGTGACGTACTTTCCGGGGCCGGAGTTTTTCAGCACGCCCAGCAGGCCGCCGTTCGTGCTGGCTTCCAGAACGTCATTTACAAAGCCGGTCTGTCCCTTCTTGGTTCCGCTG
>CAKUJL010000266.1 GCA_934661715.1 uncultured Oscillospiraceae bacterium
CGCTTCTCGCGTCTGTCCGCGCAAAGCCACAGGGCGATGGAGGCGAGCAGGACGGCGGCGCGGCTTTAAGCTCGGAAAACTGTATTGCACCAGAAATGCCGGGGCCCCTTTTGTACGGCGAGGCGCAACTCTTGTTTTGCAAAAAACCGGCGCTCCCGTAAAGAAGTGCCGGTTTTCCGTTTTTCGATTATTCGCCGGGGTTACTCGAGACGACCTTGCCGATGTTCCAGATCAGCGCGGCGCGTTTGGCGGCATCGAGGCGATCTTCGGGCGTGTGGTAGTCGACCTGCGCGGTGTGTGCGCCGCAGTCCATGCACGTGACGTAGCAGCACCAGCCGTTTTCGTCTTCGAGAAGACCGTCGCCGCCGCAGTGCGGACAGGCCTGCAATTCAATATCCTTCAAATCCATGACGATTCTCCTAAATCCATTGCGCTGTGCGCAGTTTTCTCTTGCATTTTACCGCAAAATGCACGGGGACGCAACCTAAAAAAGAATGAGCGAAAAATAGCGGATCTTGCCGTCGTTTTCCCAGCACTTCATGCCGACGTGCTCGGCCATCTTCTGGGCGTTGACGCAGTAGGCGGACATGCACGAAGCCGTTTTCCACGGGCCCGCGCCCATCATCAGAAGGTCCGGAAGCCCGTCCTGCCGCATTTTTTCCATGAGCGCTTCGGTCAGCTCGTTCTGGTGGCGCTTGGCGGCCTTCTGTTCCTGCTTGTCATTATAATCCTTCGGCGTGTGCTCGATGCTCAGAACGAGCGCCGTTTTGTACTGCCGGACCTTCGCCGTCATTTCCTCGACCGTGCCGCTCATGGGCGGACATGCGGGCAGCACATTATAATTGCCGCACAGGTTTTCCTCGCAGAACACGCGGTATTCCGGCACGATGACAAGGTCCTCTGCATCCATCGTCGCCGCCGCCGTAAAGCCGAGGGCCTTCGCTTCCTTGACGTAATCCATAAAAACGCCTCCCGACGTCATTTGAAGATTCTGCGGCTATTTTAGACCAAAAAGCGCAAAATATCAAGAGGGCAGTGCACCGGGCATCGTCCCCCGCAAATAAGAAGCTCTGACGAAAAGAGCAGCCCTGCGCCGAAGCACAGAGCCGCTCTGGGGGGTACGGATTTGATTTGGGGGTTCCTTCGCTTAGGCCTTACCAGCGCAGCCGAGGACGTCGCGCAGCTTGTGGCGGACGAGCTCTTTGATGTTGGCACGGGCGGGCTTGAGATACTCGCGCGGGTCAAACTTGTCGGGATGCTCGGCCATGAACTCGCGGATGGTGCCGGTCATGGCAAGACGCAGGTCGGAGTCGATGTTGATCTTGCAGACGGACAGCTCAGCGGCGTGGCGCAGCTGCTCTTCGGGGATACCGACGGCGTCGGGCATCTTGCCGCCGTTGTCGTTGATCATCTTCACGAAGTTCTGGGGGACAGAGGAAGAGCCGTGCAGAACGATCGGGAAGCCGGGCAGACGCTTGCTGACCTCTTCGAGGACGTCGAAGCGCAGGGGAGGCGGAACGAGGATGCCCTTTTCGTTTCTGGTGCACTGTGCGGCGGTGAACTTATATGCGCCGTGGCTGGTGCCGATGGCGATGGCCAGAGAGTCGCAGCCGGTCTTGGAGACGAACTCTTCGACCTCTTCGGGGCGGGTGTAGGAAGCGGCGTGCGCGGCGACCTTCACATCGTCTTCGATGCCGGCGAGGGTGCCGAGCTCTGCTTCGACGACAACGCCGTGGTCATGCGCGTACTCGACGACCTTCTTGGTGATCTCGATGTTCTCTGCGAAGGGCTTGGAGGATGCGTCGATCATAACGGAGGTGAAGCCGCCGTCAATGCAGGACTTGCAGGTCTCAAAATCGGGGCCGTGGTCCAGATGCAGAACGATGGGGATCTCGGGGCACTCGATGACAGCGGCCTCGACCAGCTTCACGAGATAGGTGTGGTTCGCGTAGGCACGCGCACCCTTGGAAACCTGGAGAATGACCGGAGCCTTTTCTTCCTTGCAGGCCTCGGTGATGCCCTGAACGATCTCCATGTTGTTGACGTTGAAAGCGCCGATGGCGTAGCCGCCGTCGTATGCCTTCTTGAACATTTCGGTAGAAGTTACCAGTGCCATATTGAACGTCTCCTTTTTTCTTCAATTTCTACAAAAGATTTTAACATTCTTCCATTATTTTTGCAATAGAGTGAATTTACAATTTCTTTGTTTTGTGTTATATTTTCTTTGTTCAGTATTTATGTTTCGCAAAAAATTTCGCCAGGAGGTTTGTTTTATGTCTACTGTATTAAAAGGTTCTCTGATCATCGGCCAGTCCGGCGGCCCCTCGTCGGTCATCAATTCTTCGGCTTACGGCGTCATCCGCACCGCACTTGACGCAGACTGCATCACGAAAGTCTACGGCGCCTACCACGGCATCAAGGGCGTTCTGGACGATCAGCTTCTGTGCATGGACGAAGAAGACCGCGCAGAGCTCGACCGCCT
>CAKUJL010000267.1 GCA_934661715.1 uncultured Oscillospiraceae bacterium
CGACCCTGTCCGCCCAAGGGAAGTATCGTTTTTGCCGAAGGTTTTTGCATTTTGCTTTTGCCTGCTGCGCGGGCCGACAGAGTCGTCGGCCCCTACAGGGGGAACGCGTCTTTTCGTTGTGTAGGGGCGGACGACTCTGTCCGCCCGGCAAAAATGCACGAACAAGCTGCTAAAATCCAACAAGGTCACTCACGCGACCAACCAAAAACTTCGTGGGGATGCCGGGTTCCGGTGTCCCCACAACTTTGTCCTGAAAGAATACACCCTCGGAGGTTCTCATGAAACTGACTGATTTTCTGGGCGACAAGCCCTTCTGGAAGGTGACGGTGCGGCTGGCGGTGCCGGTTGCGCTGCAAAACGTGCTGACAAGCTCGTTCCAGCTTGTGGACACCCTCATGGTCTCTCAGCTGGGCGACGTGACGCTCTCGTCGGTCGGCATGGCGGCGCAGTGGGGCTGGCTGGCGGGACTTCTCAGCTTCGGCCTGTGCTCGGGCATGAGCGTTTTTATCTCGCAGTACTGGGGCGTCAAGAACCTCAAGGGCATCCGCCGCGTGATGGGGCTGGGACTTCTGACGGCGCTGTTCGTTTCGCTCGTGTTCTTCGGCGTGGCGTTTTTCGCGCCAAACTGGGTGCTGGGGCTTTTTAACAGCGATCCTGCCGTCGTGGAGACGGGGTGCCGGTATTTGAAGATCGTGTGCTTCTCATATCCGGCGGTGGCGCTGACGTATCTGCTTTCCAATGTTCTGCGCGGCACGGAGCGCGTGAAGCTGCCCTTATACGTTTCCATCGTCACGACGATTGCGAACGCGTTTGCAGACTACGGCCTGATCTTCGGCGCGTTTGGTCTGCCGGAACTCGGCGTCGAGGGCGCGGCGCTTGCGACGTGCTTTTCCTCGTGGCTGGGGCCGGTGCTGATCCTCATTTTCTCGGCGTTTGAAAAGAACCTTCTGATGGGGCCGGTCAAAGAGCTCGTGGCGTTTTCCCTTCGCGATGTGGGCGAATTTTTCACGAGGTCTCTTCCCGTCATGCTCAACGAAGGGCTCTGGGCGCTTGGCATGCTGACGCTCAACCGCATTTACGCGAATATCGGGTACGAGTATTACGCGGGCATGACGATCTTCAAGACGTTTTCCGAGCTTGCCTTCGCGTTCTACGTCGGCCTCGGCAACGCCTGCGTGATCATGGTCGGAAAATCCATCGGCAAGGGAAAGATCCAGCGCGGCGTGGAGGACGCGAGGCGCTTTGCGGTGCTCGTTCCCCTGATGGGCCTTGTGGTCGGCGGGGCGATGATCGCCGCGCGGCAGCCGCTGGTGGCGCTTTTTGCCGCGGGAGACAACCTGTCCGCGACGACGATTTCGACGGCCTACGCCGTGACGATCTTCTGCTCGACGGAGTACTTTTTCCGCAACATTTCCTATATTCAGGTCGTGGGTATTTTCCGTTCCGGCGGCGACACGCTCACGGGCATGTTCTATGACTTGGGAAGCATCTGGCTCGTGTCCATCCCGCTGGCGCTGCTGGCCGCACGCGTGCTGCACCTGCCGTTTCTGGGCGTGGTGATGGCGGCGTATCTGGGAGAGGACGTGCCGAAGGTCATCTTGTGTCTGCGCTACTTTGTCTCGCTTCGCTGGCTGAAGCCCGTCACCGAAGAGGGAAGGGCGGGTCTGGCGCTTTTCCGCAGCGAAGACTGAGCTTGCAATCGGGAACTTTTTCTGGTATGCTTCGTCTATAAAGCATAGGCAAAACCGGGAAAAGAGAAAGGACGGTACACGATGGGATTTGACGTTGGGTTTCAGATGATGAACGCGGTGTTTCCGCTGCTGTTTCTGATCGTCTTCATTTTTATCATCAGTACGATCATCGGTTCGTTTGTTTCCAGAGCAAAGCGTGAGCGCAAAAACGACCAGTCGCCGCGCGTGACGGCCAACGCAAAGGTCGTTTCCAAGCGGATGCAGGTCGGCGAGAACCGGCACCGGCACTCGAACGACGATATGATGCACAGCTACACCTACAGCAAGTACTTCGCGACGTTTGAATTTGACAGCGGTGACCGGCTCGAGCTGCCGGTGGACGGCTCTGACTACGGTCTGCTCGTCGAAGGAGACCGCGGCCAGCTCACCTTCCAGGGAACCAGATATCTTGGCTTCCGGAGAGGATCAGGCGAAGAATAAAATACGCGAAAAGAGGCAGGGAGACCTGCCTCTTGAGACTGTCAAAAAAGCTGACGCTTTTTTGACAGAAGGGGTTGCACCTCGACTTCGCGCATAATTTTTGCCCCATTGGGGCAAAAATTCCACACTCGCGAGACGAGAAGTATTTTTACCCGCAAGGGGTACGCGACATCCGTAAGCGGTAAAACCGCTAACGGCTGTCCTGTCCGGTCGGAGGCCGCCGCCGGATAAAATGGATTTCCATTTTATTTCGCCCTGCGGGGCGAAACTCTACGAGGTTTTTTGACACACTGAAG
>CAKUJL010000268.1 GCA_934661715.1 uncultured Oscillospiraceae bacterium
CTCCACGGCCTTCAGAAGCGTCTTGGACTCTTCCAGAGAAAGGTATTTCGGCAGACTTTTGCGGATTTTCGGAAACTCGATGTCCTTGACCGGATTTTCCGTGATCTGCTTGGTCGAGACCGTCAGATAGTTGTAAAACGCCTTGATAGCGGAAAGCTTCCGCGCACGCGCCGCCGAACCGATGCCAGAGCCGGAACCGGTCGATTCCGGGTTTTCACGGTCGTTTGCAAGATACGACAAAAAGTCAAAGACCTCGGAGGTCGTGATGGAGCGGATAAAGTCTAGATCTAAATCCTTGATCGGAATTTCGTCCAGCGGCGTCCGGTACGGCAGCTCTTCGCGCATCAGCCGCACAAAGCGCAGAAACATCCGAAGATCGAGATAATATTCCGAAACCGTCTGCCGGGACTGGCCCTTGACCGTCTCGTGGTACGATAAGAAATTGCGCAGCTCCTGCGGCGCGTCGCTGTAAGCCTCCATAAACGCCTCCAATTAACGCTTGAATATGGTTCCTGTGGATAATTCTGCTTCGAACGCAACAAAATTTTTATTTTGTTGCGTTCGCTAATTATAACCCTTCGGATGTAAAAAGTCAAGACCGCCCTTTTGGACGGTCCTCCCTGACGGTTGGTTTGGCGAAAATCGTTCGCGGCAGGCTCAAGCCAGCGTCCCGATGAAGGCCAGGACGCAGTCTTTGAGCCTTGCGATGCCGTCGGGCATGGACTCTTTGGCGTGCAGCCCCATGCCGAGCTCGCGGCCTGTGGCGGGACTGATCGGAACGGCCCGGACGCCGGCGCCCGCGATCCTGCCGCGCAGCATCATTTCGGCCATCATGGTCAAACCCAGACCCTTTCCGACCATGCGGATGACCGTCTCGTCGTCGACATGGCACGGGCGGATCTTGGGCTTCACGCCATTTTTGGACAGCGCCGCCTTCACGTCCAGATCGAACCTGCCGTACGGCATCAGGAACTCCTTGCCCTCAAAAAGCTCGATTGGAAACGTTTTCATATCTCCTAACGGATATTCTTCCGGCAAAATTGCGTACATCACGTCCTGACACAGCGGCGTCCAGTCGCACGAATAGCCCGTCTGCTTTGCCGCGAAAATCACGTCCGTCCTCCCCTTTTCCAGCAGCTCAAACGGCTCGAGCGCGTTATCGACCATGCGCAGATCGACGTCGATATGCGGACAGACGCGGCGGAACCGGTACAGAATTTCCGGCATCCAGTGCATCGCGATACTGGCGTAGGCCGCGACGCGGATGGTATCGCGCCGGTTATCGGTGATGGACGCGATCTGGTTTTCAAGCTTCGCGTTCGCCCGCAGAAATTCGCGGATGGACGGGATCAGGGCCTCCCCTTCTTTGGTGAGCGTGATGCCGTTGTGGTCGCGCCGGACGAGCGTCAGGCCGATATCGCGCTCCAGACTGTCTACCATGTGCGTCAGCCCCGACTGTGTGTAGCCGACGACCTCCGAGGCTTTGGAAAAGCTGCCGAGATCGATCGCGGTCATCAGGATTTCGAGCTTCTTACTGTCCATACTGCGCATCCTTTCTGTGGGTATGACGGATACTATGACAATTCGTCATATATCTATTATAATCACGCGTTTCCATTTTTCAAGTCCTTCGGTTAGTATAATAGCAGAAAAAGGAGCTGATTTTTGATGACTGCGAAAAAACTTACCCTCCGGCAGAAGATTCTGGTGGCCGGAACCCTGTTCGGCATGTTCTTTGGCGCCGGCAACCTGATTTTCCCCGTTCACCTGGGCCAGATGGCCGGACGAAACGTCCTTCCCGCCATGATCGGCTTTATCATCACCGCCGTCGGCATCCCCATCTTCGGCGTCGCGGCGATCGGCGTGACGCACTCGGACGGCTTGCAGACGCTATCGAGTAAGGTCGGCAAGACCTACGGCGTGTTCTTTACCTGCCTTCTGTATCTCACCATCGGGCCCCTCTTCGCCATCCCCCGCTGCGCGACGACGTCCTTTACCACGGGCATGGCCCCGATGCTCACCGACGCGTCCAAAGAGCCGCTGGCGCTTCTGATTTTCTCGGCGGTCTTCTTCGCGTTCGTGCTGTTTTTCTCCCTGCGGCCGGGCAAGATCACGGTCTGGATCGGCAAGATCATCAACCCCATCTTCCTCATCTTCCTCGCGGTGCTCGTCATCCGGGCCCTCATCCATCCGGGCGCGGCTGTCGCGGACGTGGAGCCGGAAGCGGCCTATGAGACCGGCGCGTTCTTCTCGTCGTTCATCGAAGGCTACGGCACGATGGACGCCATCGCGGGTCTGGCCTTCGGCATCGTGGTCATCGACGTCATCCGCCGCATGGGTGTTGACGACGACGACGCGGTGGCGCGTGATGTGCTCGGCTCGGGCGTTCTGACGGGCATTCTGATGGCCGTGATCTACGTGCTGACGATCCTCATGGGCACACAGTCGAGAGG
>CAKUJL010000269.1 GCA_934661715.1 uncultured Oscillospiraceae bacterium
CATGGGGTGCAGATTATGATGATGCCATGACATATCTTGATCTGTGGACAAACGGAACACCATACCGTGGAAACTATGTAGATGAAGAATACAATTCACTGATTGCTGATGCCAAGACACAGACAGATGATACAAAACGTCTGGATGACATGCTTCAGGCAGAAAAGAAACTGGTAGCAGAAGACGCAGTTGTTTCTCCAATCTACCATAAGGGATCTGCAACATTAACAAAATCCAATGTGAAAAATCTGATCACACATCCGATCGGAGTTCCGATGGAATTCAAATATGCTTATTTCGAATAATCAATCAAAGAAATAATAAAGTAGATTACGAATATTTTCGGTTTACTGGCAGGTGAAAGTATCTACTTGAAATGTACAGGGCAGGCGGCGGGAATCGCTGCCTGCCTTTTGTATTCACAAACACAGTTCTGAAAAGAACGAATCTGACGAAAGAAAGGAAGACAGACATATGGTAAAATATGTATTAAAACGTCTGGGTTATATTCTGGTAACTTTATGGATCATTATCACATGTACATTTTTCCTGATGAAAAATCTTCCCGGAACACCTTTTGATGCGGAGCGTTTCAGCATCATGACTCCTGCACAGCAGGAGAAAGTACTGGAAATGTACGGCTTAAATGATCCGGTACCGGTTCAGTATGTCAAATATATTGGAAACATGCTCCATGGGGATCTGGGAACTTCATTTACCTATGTAAATCAGGATGTTGCAAAAGTAATCGGAAGCCGTCTGGGACCATCGGCACTGATCGGACTTCAGGCAGTCCTGATCGGTCTGGCTCTGGGCTTGATTCTGGGAGTTCTGGCGGCATGGAAGCATAACAGTGGAATTGACTATTTCACAATGATTCTGGCAGTTCTGGGAGTTTCGGTTCCAAACTTCGTAGCGGCAGCCCTTCTTCAGTATTTTATTGGACTGAAATGGGGAGTTCTGCCAATTGCATTCTGGACAAGCTGGTCCTGTTCAATTCTGCCGTCCATTGCTTTATCGTTCTCAGCGACTGCACAGGTGGCACGATTTATGCGTACGGAAATGCTGGATGTTCTGGATCAGGATTATATCGTAACAGCACGTGCAAAGGGAATCAGTCAGGCGAAAGTCCTGATGAAACATGCAGTAAAGAACTCTATTATCCCGGTTGTTACAGTTCTTGGACCGATAGTGGTAAACTTACTGACCGGTTCTCTGGCTGTAGAGAACATCTTCAGTATTCCGGGAATCGGAAGTCTTTTTGTAGACTGTATTAAAGCAAATGACTATCCGGTGATCATGGGTATCACTATTTTTTATGCGGCATTTTATATGATGATTGTTTTACTGGTTGACGTTATATACTCTCTGATCGATCCGCGTATCCGTCTGGCGAGAGGAAAGGAGAACTAAAGCATGAATAATCAAATAATCAAGGACTCCATGTTCGTAAAAGCAGAGGTCGCAGCAGATGAGAAAGAGCATATCGCTGCACCGGCTTCCAGCATGATCGCAGACGCCTGGGCGAGACTGCGAAAAAACAAAGCGGCAGTAGTATCTTTATTTATTCTGATCGTCATTATCTTACTGGCGATTCTGGCACCAATTTTTTCTAAATATGATTTTGCATTTACAGATTACAGCAATGTATATTCCATGCCAACAAAAGAGCATATCTTTGGATGTGATCAGTTTGGCCGTGATTTATGGACCCGTGTATGGATGGGAACCCGAATTTCTCTGATGATTGCGCTGGTGGCAGCAGTGCTTGACCTTGTAGTAGGTGTTCTTTATGGAGCAGTTTCTGCTTTACTTGGCGGCAGAGTTGACGCAATCATGCAGCGTATTATCGAAATTCTGGTTGGTATCCCAAGTCTGATTATTGTAATTCTGTTTCTGATGGCGTTTCCAGCAGGCGTAGGAACGATCATCGCGGCACTTTCCATTACGGGATGGGTAAATATGGCACGTCTGGTACGTGCAGAAATTCTGAAACTGAAAAATCAGGAGTTTGTAATGGCTTCCCATGTCCTTGGAAGCAATAACTTCTATATTATAATGAAAGACCTGATTCCAAACACTGTAGGTATTATTGTAATTCAGGTTATGTTTACAATTCCGAGTGCGATCTTTACAGAGGCATTCTTAAGCTTTATCGGTATTGGTCTTGCAGAACCGCAGGCATCACTGGGTGTTCTGATCAATGGCGGATATCAGGTTCTTCAGAATTATCCTCATGTACTGGTCTGCCCGGCAATCGTAATCGTGCTGATTATGGTATGCTTTAGTATTCTTGGTGACGGTTTAAGAGACGCACTGGATCCGCAGATGAGAAAGTAGGTAGAAACATGGGAAAAATACTAGAAGTCAGTAATCTGACAATACATATCAAAACACATAAAGGAACCGTGCAGGCAGTCCGCGATGTAAACTTCTATCTGAATGAACAG
>CAKUJL010000270.1 GCA_934661715.1 uncultured Oscillospiraceae bacterium
GCCGGAAGGACGGCGATTTGCGCCAGCTCGTGAAGGAGCTCAACGCGGTCTGCCATGGCCGCGGCGGCGGCAAGCCGTTTTTCGCGCAGGGCTCGGTCGCGGGAACGAGAGCGGAGATCGAAGCGTTTTTTGCACAGAACTGATACATAAAGGAGAAAGCGATGCTACAGGATATTGCGCCGCATATTTATCACAACCAGATGTCGTGGAAGGAGCCGGACGCGGACGATTTCGTGCTCGTGTTCAAAGGAAGGACGCTCTACTGCAAGGTAGAAGACGGAAACCTCATCGTGCCGCGCGTGCAGGATGTGGGGCGGGAGAAGCTCCAATACGCGTTCTCGATCGACGCGCGGGCGGATTACCTGCTGTCGGACGCGGAGCTTCCGGAAAAGGACGGCTTTTCGTACATGGACACCGGACGGCTTCGCAGCCTGAATCTGGGCCCGGCTTTAATGGCCGCGGCGGCAGGGGAGAGCCTGTATCGCTGGTACGCCGGGCAGAAATTCTGCGGCCGGTGCGGAAACTCCATGGAAAAGAGCAAGATCGAGCGGGCAATGGTCTGCCCGGCGTGCGGAAACACCGTGTACCCGAAGATCTGTCCGGCGGTTATTGTCGCGATTCATGACGGCGACCGGCTCGTGCTCACGCGGTACAAGGACCGGCCGTTCAAGAAGTACGCGCTCGTTGCCGGCTTTAACGAGATCGGCGAGTCCATTGAAGAAACCGTACACCGCGAGGTTTTGGAAGAGACGGGCCTGCGGGTCAAGAACCTGCGCTTTTACAAATCCCAGCCGTGGGTGTTTACGGACACGCTGCTCTTCGGCTTTTTTGCCGAGCTCGACGGCAGCGACAAAATCACCGTCGAGGAAGACGAGCTGGCCGAAGCCGGCTGGTTTGACCGCTCGGAAATTCCCGAGGATGAGAGCCATATCAGCTTAACCGGCGAAATGATGGAGCTGTTCCGGAAAGGACTTGCGTAAATGAACGAAAAGAAAAGCAATCAGCCCGACGAGCGCCGCCGCTTTTTTCAGCTGCTGGCGGGCGGCTATCTCGTATACCTTGCCTATCAGCTGATCTCCGGCGCGGTGGCCGAAAGCGGCTGGACGACGCTTCGGTGGTCGGGGCTTATCGCGGGCATTGTGTTCGGCGGCATCGGCCTGTTCCTGCTTGTGAAAAATCTCAAGGCCGAGGCGGAGAAACGGCGGAAAAATGACGAACCGGATGCGTCCGGAGAAGGAGACGAGCAATGAGCAATTCCATGAACGATCTGATGGACCTGATTTCCATCCTCTGCGGCGGCTACTGCCTGTATACGTGGTTCCTGCTGGTCAAAGACAAGAAGCTTTTCATGAACGGCCTTCTCATGCCGAAGGACAAAAAGCCGTCGGACTGCCTCGATGAAGAGGGGTACGTGAAATACATGCGCCCGAAGCTCTTCGTTCTGGGCCTCGTCATCTTCCTGTTCGGCGCGTTCTCGGCGGTCAATTCCCGCTGCAACCCGCCGCTTCTCGAGTTCCCGCTGACGTTCGTCCCCTGGGGCGTGGAAGCAGTCGTGCTCGTGTGGTACGCGATTTGCAGTTCTCGGGCAATGCGAGATTATTTCTAAAGATGGGAGCGTATCGGTATCGATACGCTCTTTTTTTATACCAGCGTACTGCGCCCCACTTGGCTCTCCCTCTGGGAGAGCTGTCACCGAAGGTGACTGAGAGGGCTGACAGCCTCTTTCCGTTTACCCTCTCCGTCTTCGCTGCGCTCAGCCACCTCTCCCATAGGGAGAGGCAAGGGAACGGGGCGCTTTTTTCTGCGTTTTTGGTTGTAAAAAGGGAAAGCTTATGTTACACTAATACAGTTGTGAAAAATTCGCTCAATTGGAGGGCAAACCCATGTAGCAGCGCGGTACTTTAGAATAACAGATTAGAATTTGGAGGCAGAATACATGGCTACCCTGAAAGAAGAAATCTCCCGGCGAAGAACGTTTGCGATCATTTCGCACCCGGACGCCGGTAAAACGACCTTGACCGAAAAGTTCCTGCTCTACGGCGGGGCCATTGCGCAGGCGGGCGCGGTCAAGGGCAAGAAAAATTCCCGCGCGGCGGTCTCGGACTGGATGGAGATCGAAAAGCAGCGCGGCATTTCCGTCACGTCGTCCGTCATGCAGTTTCAGTATGAGGGCTTCTGCATCAACATCCTCGACACGCCGGGCCATCAGGACTTCTCCGAGGACACCTACCGCACGCTTATGGCCGCGGACTCGGCGGTCATGGTCATCGACGGCGCGAAGGGCGTCGAGCCGCAGACGCGCAAGCTCTTCAAGGTCTGCGCGATGCGCCATATCCCGATTTTTACGTTCATCAACAAGATGGACCGCGAGTCGCGCGATCCCTTTGACCTGCTCGACGAACTCGAAAACGAGCTCGGTATCGAGTCCTACGCCTGCA
>CAKUJL010000271.1 GCA_934661715.1 uncultured Oscillospiraceae bacterium
AACGCCTCGCCGAGCTTGCCGAGCTTGATATACTTTGCGATATCGTCCACGCCTGCCGAGCCGAACTGGCTGTCGTACAGACGCTGCACCACGTCGTAGACGTACAGGCCGTCCTGCGCCTTCGTTGTGGACTTGACACTCCAGATGATAAGCTTTTTGCCCAGTGCCTCAGCCACCGCCTCGGCGAGCATCGTTTTGCCCGTGCCCGGCTCGCCCTTGATGAGAAGCGGCTTTTTGAGCGCCATGGCGATGTTCACCGCGTTCATCAGCTCCGGGCTCGCGACGTAATTTTTGCTGCCTTTGAATGTGTTTTCCATAGTATTGCTCCTTGCAAGAAAATCAAAATCATAATTATTGTACTCGCGTTGCATTTCCCTGTCAAACCTATTGTTTCGAAGGGTTCAAAATTTTTTTCTAAAAATTTGAAATTTCCTATTGCATTTCTCAGAAAGCTGTGGTAGTATAACACCGTTGTCCGGCACGGGACATGCGCCGTTAGCTCAGCTGGATAGAGCGTCTGGCTACGGACCAGAAGGCCGGGGGTTCGAATCCCTCACGGCGTACCAAAAGTCCTCGAAATCGTCTGATTTCGAGGACTTTTGCTTTTCATAAGTTGCTATTTTGGGACGTCGCTTTTTCTGACCCAAACGCTGACCCCAACGGGAGCGGGTAGCGGAAAGGTCTATACCGCACGGGATAGGATGTTCCCCATCGTTTGCGCCGCCTTGAGTTGCGCGTCCGTTGTGACGTGGGCGTAGGTGTCCAGCGTGAAGCCCGCGGAGTAGTGACCGAGCATGCTGCTGACGGTTTTTACGTCCACGCCGTTTTGGAGCGCCATGGTCGCGAAGGTGTGGCGCAGGTCATGGAATCGGATGCGGGGCAGCCCCGCTCTCTTTAGGACTCTTTGTAGCATGTGCAACACGCTGTCCGGTGACATGGGGCCTCCAGTGGGGGACGGGAACACCCATTCGCTGTTGCCCGTTTTTCTTCTTTGTTGCATCAGGACGTCTATTGCGTCTGCCGACAACGGCAGGGTGCGGTAGGCGTTTTTTGTTTTCAGCGGGGCTTCGACTACTTTGCCGTTCTGCCGTGAGATGGCCCGTTGGATTTTCAGCACACCACGGTCGAGATCAACGTCCGTCCATTTCAGTCCCAGCAGTTCGCCCCGCCGAAGTCCCGTGGCGAGGTCGAGGTAGTAGAGTTCGTACACGCCGCTGTCCCTGGCCTCGCGGAAGAAGGCGCTGAGTTGATCCGAGGTCAGGGTTTTCATCTCCTTGTGTTCGACTTTTGGCAACGCACAGCCCTGCGTTGGATTCTTGCTCACCAACTTCTGCTCCATGGCGAGGTTGTACGCCGAGCCGATCATCTGGTGGATGTTCCGCACGGTCTTTGGCGCAAGACCTTTCGGTTTCTTTTTCGCTTCAACGCGGTCTAACCGCCCGCCGTCCAGCAGGTGCTTGTAGAACCGCTGCAAGTCCAGAGAAGTCAGCTCTGCCAGCGGGACGCCGCCGATTTGCGGCTTGATGTGGTTTTTCAGAAAGCCCTGTGAGGTTTTGTAGGTCGATGGGCGCAGCTTCACCTTGGCGTAGTTTTCCATCCACACCTCCAGCCAACTTCCCACGGTGTAGGTCTTGGCCCGCCCATAGTCGATTCCAACATTTTCCTCGATGGCTTTCTTCAGCTTTTCTTTTACTTCCGTTTGCGTCTTGCCGAGGACATTTTTGATGATGGCCTTGCCTGTCTCTGGATCGTGACCGACTGTGTAGCGTCCCTCCCAGCGGCCATCCTTTCGTTTTCTGATGTTGCCTTCCCCGTTCGCTCGTCGCTTTGGCATAAAATCAGCCTCCTTTTCGACAACGAACAATACCGTAACCAAGAGGGAAAAGCTACCGGAAAACGGAATCGTTATCAGAAAGTTATCATTTGTGCTCCCTCAAGTGGAGAGCCTTATCTTTGCCTATTGCGGCTCAAATTTTGCACTGCCGGAGGGGACGCTTCTTTGGTTACAGCGGTGCGATTTTTGGACGATCAAGAAGCCCTTTTTATTGACTACAGCGGCGCAAAATATGCGCGATCTGCGTCGAAAATCGCTCTTACTTGAAATCACTTTTTCGAGCGGTTGAAAATGGCGCTTTCCTTAACTGCCTGCGGAACGTCCACCTTGAAAAGTCTGCTGTCACTGGGGTCTGATGCCCCTCACGTTCACCTACGACTGCGAAAACGCCTCTCAAGGTGCACCTTAGACTGCGGTTTCCAAACCCCGGAAAGCCCCGCACTGCGGGGCTTTGTGGGCGGGTCGCAGGCGCTTGCGACTGCGGCCCTTTATCTGTGCTAAAATCGAACGGCTTTCGCCGTCCAAAAATCCGGCTTAAAAAGTTCAGTTTTTCACTCAAAATCGTTCCCGCGTATATCTCCAAAAAGTTACCGT
>CAKUJL010000272.1 GCA_934661715.1 uncultured Oscillospiraceae bacterium
GCAGAGCCTACCGTATTTGCGTCTTTTCCAAAAACGCACAGCATCGCCGCGACGCTCAAGGCCAGCAGGAAGATGCCCATTTTGTACCAGAGCTTCCCGAAAAAATGGTGCGCAAACTGCCACGTGTCCTGATTTTTCATCGAACGCGTCGTGCGGTAGCCGAAAACATAATTGATCTTCCCCGGCGCACACTTCGAAAAGTATTTTCCCAAAAAGATCATGCTCAGCGGGAGGATCAGATCCATTGCCAGCATGAAAAACCAGAACCCCATTTCAAAATCTCCTCTCTGTGCAGGCAAAAAGTCCCGTGCAGATGCCGGACAATACCGGCAAAACCGCCTGTATGGCCGCCCGGCCCGCGGGGAACCTTAAAAACGGCGCAATCCACACGCGAACGTCTGTGAAATTTCCCAGCGCGACGGCCAGAAACTGCGTCATGAGCACCAGCACCGGAAGCCCCAGCAGCAAGGCCGTGAGGAAAAGCGCCGCGTGCGCCCGTTTTCCGCACCGAACCGGCATCCACCACGCGAAAAAGCACACCGCGCCGAGCCCGGCCAAATACCACAAAAGAGGCGGCACAGTCAGCTTCCACAATACCGCGTACAGAGCAACGCCATAATCACGCGGCCCCAGCCTTCTCCAGTACGCAAAAAGCCTCAGCTCCAGCGCGAAAATCAACAATAGCAGCCCCGCGCAGACGGCAAAGCCAATCACGAACTGCTTTTGAAAGCGCGGATACGGCGGCTTTTCGTCCTCGCCCAGAAGTGAAGACACGTTCGTCCCGAAAATTTCCGCCAGCCTTCCGGCCGTTTCAAAATCCGGCTCCGTCCGACCGAGCTCCCAGTCGCTGACGCTCTGCCGCGTCACGTGAAGCTTTTCTGCCAGCTGCTCCTGCGTGAGCTTCGCGTTCAGCCGCGCCTGTTTGAGATTGCGTGCAAAATCCGTCATTGCGTTCACCTCTCGATCAGTGTAGCACACTTGCGCCAAAACGTCACGCAGCAATTTGTTGCGCGGCCTAAATCAGCCATCTTTTGACGATGGGGATTTTAGAAAGCACAAAAACGCCCGCGAATGTCGAAAGCAAACACACAAGCGCCAGCGCCGGAATGCTCCATAAGGGCGGGGCAAACCACGTCGTCACGCCGAACACACGAAACGCGCTGAGCGCAAACTCGTGCGCCAGATAAATGCCGAACGACGCCTTTCCGCCGACCTCCGCGGCTCTCCGCAGGACCTTCGGAAGCTTCGGGGAAATACAGCCGCACAGGCAGAATACGCCCGCCGCCATCAGAAGCGGCCCCGGAGACAGTCCCTCGAGAAGCTGCGACGAAAGCTCCCCATTCTGAAGCGACAGCGCTGCCGTGCCGCCATAGCAGATCGCAAAGCCGGCGAGGACGCACAAGATCGCATTTTTCGCGCGAAGCGGCCTTTTCCGCAGGAACCAGCCCAGCGCCGTGCAGCCGATGGCGCTCCACGTCATTGTCAGCGGCCACTGCGCGGGAATGCCGCTTCCAAAAAACAGGCCAAGGCTCTTAAGCGCTGGAAGGATCGAGCCCGTCACGAGCCAGAACAGGAGCGCGTAAGGCCGCGTTCTTTCGTCCAGCCGGTGTAAAAACGCCCTTGTGAGCGGCAGCGCCGCGTAGACCAGCAGCATGATGTGCAGAAAATACAGATGCTGCTCGTGCCGCCAGAGAAGAACGTCCAACAGTCCCTTCCCGATCGCGTTCCAGTCGAAATTCCACCGGTACACAAACGGCGCGATCACATACGCCGCCGCCCAGAAAAAGAGCGCGATGAGCAGATGCGGAATGCTCCTCGTCCAGATATGCCGGACGGAGAGATCCCGGTTTTCATCCAGCAGCAAGGCCCCGCTGCAAAGGAAAAACAGCGGCACGGCAAAGCGCGACGCGCTCCCCCAGAAAAGGCTCTGCATCCACCGCGCGGTATCCGGCCTCTCCCAGAGAAGGGGCCCGCTCGACACATGGATGAGGACGACGCAGATGATCGCGACGGTCTTGGCCAGGTCGACCTGCTGCACACGTTCTCGTTTCAATGCATTTTGTTCCATAGCAACATTTTCAAAAGCGCCCCGGCTCAAACTGAGTCGGGGCGCAGATAGCAGGTAAATTAGGCGTCTTCTTCTTCCTTCTTGGCGTCTTCGATGATCTTGGCCTGGTTCATCTGCGGAACTTCCTCGTAGCGGACGAACTTCAGCGTGTAGCTGCCGCGGCCCTGGCTCATGGCGCGAAGGTCGATGGTGTAGGAGCTCATCTCGCCCATCGGAACTTCGGCTTCCACGGTCTGGTAGCCGGGGTTCTCGGGATCGGGGTTCATGCCCATGACGCGGCCGCGGCGCTTGTTGAGGTCGCCGATGACGTCGCC
>CAKUJL010000273.1 GCA_934661715.1 uncultured Oscillospiraceae bacterium
CGTTCTCGGGGCTCAAGACGGCGGCGCTCAACCTCATTCACATGCACGAGCAAAAGGGCGAGAGTGTTGACATTCCGTCTCTCTGCGCGTCGTTTTCCAGAGCGGTCAGCGAAATGCTCGTCCCACGGACGATGCAGGCCGTGCGCGAAAGCGGCTATCGGAAGCTTGCCATCGCAGGCGGCGTCGCGGCCAATTCAAGAATTCGCGCGGATTTTAGGCTTCAGTGCGAAAAGCATGGCGTGGCGCTCTACACGCCGCCCCTTTCTCTGTGCGGCGACAATGGCGCGATGATCGGCAGTCAGGGCTACTACGAATTTCTCGCCGGAACGCGGGCAGGGCAGGATCTCAATGCCTTCGCCACGCGCTCGATTGAGCAGAATTACGAAGATTGATAGAGCCAAAGCGGGTGCGCAGGAAGGTCTGCGTACCCGCTTTTTTGACGGCGCGGCTTCAAAAAGTTACATTATGTAAATAATTGTGGCGTTATGTCAATCAATTTCGCACCTTTACGCGCTAGAGTTCTTCGTTTGCGGGATTGGCGGAAATTAGAAGAAATCCGAAAACCGATTGAAAACAGCGGAAATTTCGGGTGTGCAAAACCTTGTGGACAGTGTGAATAAGTGTGAAAGCGGCACTTGCGGATTATGATTACGGTAAACTTTATGAAACCCTTCGAAAACTGATGCCGGTATAAACCCGAACGAGCCCTCATACGATGGAGCAAAAGGAGGCGCAGATATGGCAAAGAAGAAGGGGAATCGAAGCGTGCCGGTTACGCTGGCAATGGCCGCGGCAGGGGAGGCAGGCTTGATGCTGGCGCTGTCGGCGGTCTCGGCGGCGCTGGTGAAAGCAGGCGTGATCGGCCAAGCCGGTATCGGCACGGCGGGGCTTGCGTCGAACGCGCTGGCGGTATTTCTGGGGAGCCTGCTTGCGGCCAGGCAGTTCCAGCAGAAGAAGCTGCCGCTCACGATGGCGGCCTGCGGGTGTTATCTGGCGCTGCTGGTGCTTGCGAACCTGCTGTTTCTTCCGGGGCTGCCCACGGGCGTGCTCGGGGTGATCTTCCCGGCGGTTTTCGCGGCATTGCTTGCGGCGGTGCTGGCCGGACGGAAGCCGAAGCGCAGGTACCGCCGGTGATGCAGGAAGTCCTGCAAATTGCAAAATAGTAAATATGATTTACCTGACGCAGGATGCGTGCAGGAATTCCTTCAAAATCAATATTTTAGGCGGAAACGCCGCGTATCCCACCAGATATGGTGGCGTTTCGCGAAAAGTTCGGTTTTTGGACGCTTCCGAGTTACGGGATTGACATAAAACTATTGACATAACACCTTGTCATAATTTACAAAGATTCTGAAAAGTTCTGATTTTTCTTGAAATCTCAAGCGATTTGCGCTATAGTAAGGACACTTCCCAAAAGCCGGACTGGTAGAAATAACGCGGAATTCATAATTTCGGCTTTTTCGCGGAAGGTCGCTGCGGCGCACCGCCGGAGGCTCCGGCAGACGCGCAGAGCTGTGCAGTTTTGGAAATCGTTTGATGCACACAACATCTTGTAGCGCAAAAAAGCTGCAAGCAGCATTTCCCCCAAGATGCACGGTTCGCTGCAAAAATGAACGCCGCAGGCACGGAAAGGCCGGAACATGGACAACAACATCATTGCCAGATACGAAGATTACCTGATCAACACCAAACACGCGTCGGCCAACACGGTATCGTCCTACATGCGCGATATCCGCCAGTACGCGTCATATCTGTCCGGCATCGATGTGCCTGTTCTGGAGGCAGACCGGAATATCATTGGCGCGTACATGCAGTGGCTGGCCTCGATCGGAAAGTCTCCGGCGACGGTTTCGCGGTCTCTGGCTTCTCTAAAGAGCCTGTACCTGTTTGCCATCAGCGAAGACGAGATCGAGCACAACCCGGTCTATAACATCAAGGTCGAAAAGGCCGAAAAGAAGCTGCCGCAGATTTTGACCGGCAAGGAGGTCGAGCTTCTTCTCGAGCAGCCGCGCACAAGCGACATGAAGGGCTGCCGCGATAAGGCGATGCTGGAAATGCTTTACGCGACCGGCATCCGCGTCAGTGAGCTCATCAACCTCAATATTGACGACGTGAGCATCACGGGCGGCTTCATCCGCTGCGAATCGGGCGGCAAGACGCGCATCATCCCGCTCTATCCCGAGGCCGTGCAGGCGCTCAGGACGTACATAGAGACCGTGCGGCAGAAGATGCTGGCCGTTCCGTCGGAGCATTCTCTTTTCGTGAATGTTTCCGGTGAGCGCATGAGTCGGCAGGGCTTCTGGAAGATCATCAAGTTCTATCAGGAAAAGGCGCAGATCGACAAGGACATCACGCCGCACACCCTGCG
>CAKUJL010000274.1 GCA_934661715.1 uncultured Oscillospiraceae bacterium
AACCCCCAAAGCAACTTCTTCTTGGCGGCTCGACACCACTCTTCTTTGCGCAGCTAAGAAGAATGGGGTCGAGAAAAAGGACAGCCTGGTGGCCTCCACCAGAAAAAACACGGCGCTTGCCGCCGCGGACGGCAGTAAAACCTAATTATGCCTCTCTGCTTCGATATCGATCGCCAGCACCACGCAGAGCGCTGTCAGCTCGTCCTTTTCATCGGCGATCTCGAGCTTATAGCGGTCGTGGAACGCGGGCCAGGCTTTTTCGATGTACGCCACGCGGCGCTCACCCTGCGTGATCTCAAACTCCAGACTCATGAAGCTGCCCGAGACGTCCCAGCCGAGCGCGTCGACCGAATACTGCTGGGTGAAGAACGAAAACTGCCGGTTCAGCTCTACACTCCCGCCGGGGACGGCCAGCTCATAGGCGCAGGGAATGGAAAACGGGATGTGCTGGACAAAGCAAATTTCCGTCCCCTGAGCGTCGCGCACGATGAGCTTGCGGCCAAACTGGAACAGCTCCCGGTCGACCTGATATTTGACGTTCCCGTCCTCGTCCCAGATATCAAAATGGTCAAAGGAGAAAATCTCCTCCTGCATATAAAGTGTCATTGCACATTACCCCACTGTCCGGTGAAGATCTGCGCGATCGGAGAATCGGACGAAACGACCAGCGTTTTATTGCTGCCGCTCGTCAGGGCGTTTCTCGCCATGTCGAGAGCCCGCATGAACTCGTAAAAATCCGCTTCTTCCTGCGTATCATATGCTTGAGACAAAATGCGCATATATTCGGCTTCACCCTCGGCCTTGATGCGTTCGGCTTCGGCCTTTGCCTCGGAGACGGTGATCTCGACGGACTTGTCGGCTTCGCTTCTAATCTGCTTGGCCTGCGCGTCGCCTTCGGCTGCGTAGGATGCGGCGATGTTGCCGCGCTCGGAGATCATGCGCTCGTAGACGGCAGCCTTGTTTTCATCGGGCAGATCGATGCGCTTTGTCTCGATGGCAAGGACGCTCAGGCCGTAATCGTCAAAATTCTGCTCGAAGTTTTCCATGATCGCCGCGGCAAGCTCGCCGTCCCGGCCGGAGATGACGGCCTCCTGCTTCATCGAGCTGATGACGGTCTTGAGGCTGTTATAGACGACGGCGTTGATGCGGCTTTCGGCGTTCGCGACGCTTCCGGACAGGGTCTGGATGAATTTCAGCGGGTCTGTGATGCGCCAGAGGACGAAGCTGTCGGCGACCATCGATTTTTTATCAGACGTAATAACGTCGCTGGCGGCCAGGTCATAGAGCATTTCCGTCTTCGGAAGGGTGCTGGCCGACTGGACGAAGGGCGTCTTAAAAGACAGACCCGGCTGGTCGACGATCTTCACGACCGCGCCGAACTGCTTGATGATCGTATACTCGTCCGGCTGCGTCACGACGAGGCTTCCGGCGAGAACGACGAGAAGGGCCAGAATGAGAACGACGGGCACGGCGATCTTCACTGCTTTTTTCAATTGGACGCGCCTCCTTCCATGCTGGTCTGCGCATTTGCGGTATTGATCTCGGCGAAGGACTCGAGCGGCAAAGCTGTCTGTACGCCGGTATTGGTGTCTACGATATAGAGCTTCATATCGGGGAGGATTTCCTCCATCGCCTCATAGAACAGGCGCTGCTTGGTGATGAGCGGGTAGTTCTGGTACTCGGCGAAAAGCTCTGTGAAGCGGGCTGCCTGACCCTGCGCTTCGTTGATCTTGCTTTCGCGGTAGGCTTCGGCCTGCTTGATGATCTGGTCTGCGTCGGCGCTGGCCGCGGGGGTCACTTCGCTGGCGTATTTTTTCGCGTTGTTGACGGCGGTGTCGGCCGACTGCTTGGCGGTCTCCACGGCGGTGAACGCCTGCTGGACCTCGAGCGTGGGCGGCTCGGCGTCCTGAATGGTGAGATTTGTGAGCTGGATGCCGAGGTCTTCGAGCTCAAGGCGGTTGATCACCTTCTGCTTGATCTCGGACTGAATTTCGCTCTTGCCGGTGGTGATCACGCTGTCGACGTTATAAAGACCGATGGTGTCGCGGATATAGCTCTGGCAGAGCATTTTGAGAATGCCGACGGGGTCGCTCGAATTGTAGAGGTATTTGACGGGGTCCGTGACGCGGTACTCGATATAAAAGTCGACGTTCACGAAGTTGTAGTCATACGTGATCATGAGAGACTCTTCGTCCACAGACTCGTCGCTTCCGGCGCGGTAGCCGAGGGGGAAGCCCTGAATGGCCTTCGGCACGAGGCGCACGCGCTGCACGAGCGGGATTTTCATCTGAAGACCCGAGGCCGAGACTGTCGCGGGCTTTCCGAAGGTCGTGATGACGGCGTACTGG
>CAKUJL010000275.1 GCA_934661715.1 uncultured Oscillospiraceae bacterium
GGGTTCGTATAACGGTTAGTACTCAAGATTCTCAATCTTGCAATATGGGTTCGATTCCCGTACCCAGTACGAAAAGCGAGAGTTGGTCGGTTGGCCAGCTCTTTTTTTATATATCTTATCTCATTTTGGGCATTTTGCTGCGGTCATTTGGATTTTAATTCATATATTTGCCAAGTTCTTTCAGGAACATTTTTTTTATTAATCGAAACACTTATCAATTATGAGTGAAGAATTGAATCCTGGTGCAGCAGTAACACCAGATGTACTTGAAAATGCCGAAGAAGTTGCGGTAAAGACTAATGAAGCCAGTGAAACCGAGGAAACGGCACAGATGCCGAACTATGCGGAAATGTCATTGGCCGAATTGTCACAGCTTTTCGAGCAGCTTGCCGACAGTGACGACCGTATGGCGAAGTCAAAAGAAGCGGAAGCCATAAAGACCGCTTTCTACAAGAAACTCTCCAGAGAGAAATCTGCCGCCGGACTTGAGATGCCGGAGGTTCCGACAGCGGAAGAAGAAAATGCCGCTGAAAAAGAGACTGAGGAGTCTTCTGTGGAAGTAGAGCAGCCATCTGTCATTTCCAATCCGTTCGCAGCTCTCGAGAATGGTTTCAAAGCCATATATAATAGGTATAAGAAAGAACGCGCTGAATATAACAGGAAACTGGAAGCCGAGAGGGAAGAGAACCTGAAGAAGAAGCAGGCTGTTATTGATGACCTGAAAGCATTGGTAGAAAAGCAGGATGATCTCGGAACAGCATTTCCTGCATTCCGTGAACTTCAGGCGAGATGGCGCGCCATCGGCCAGGTTCCGGTACAGAACTTCAGGAATCTGAATGACACATACCAGTTCTACGTCGAGCAGTTCTACGATAAAGTCCAGATAAACAGAGACCTCAGGGACCTGGATTTCAAGAAGAATCTTGAAGCCAAGGAGGAATTCTGCCAGGAAGCGGAGAAACTTTCTGAAAATGAAAATGTCATTGACGCATTCAAGGAACTTCAGAAACTTCATGAGCAGTGGAAAGAATTCGGTCCAGTTGCCAAAGAGTTCCGTGAGCAGATTTGGGACAGGTTCAAGGCAGCCACCGCTGTAATCAACAAGAAATATCAGGCATACTTCGAGGACCAGAAAGCCAAGCAGGCTGACAATCTCGCTGCCAAGTCAGCATTGTGCGAGAAAGTGGAAGCCATCGCAGATAAGGAAGATATCAAGTCTTCAAACGAGTGGAACGCCCTTTCCAAGGAGATAGAAAACATCCAGAAGGAATGGAAAACCATCGGTTTCGCTTCCAAGAAGGAAAACCAGAAGATTTATGACCGTTTCCGTGCTGCGTGTGACAAATTCTTCGGCAAGAAACGCGACTTCTATGTCCAGTTCAAGGACAACATGAATGAGAACATGGAAAAGAAGATGGCGATAATCGCTGAAGCTGAAGCACTCAAGACCAGCACCGAGTGGAAGAAGGCTACAGACCGTTTCATCAGTCTCCAGAATCAGTGGAAAGAAATCGGCGCCGTCCCTAGGAAAAAGTCCGAGCAGATGTGGAAGCGTTTCCGCGCCGCTTGTGATGAGTTCTTCGCAGAAAGGGACAAGCATGCTTCTCCTGAAAACAATTACGCTGCCAACCTCAAGGCCAAGAAGGCATTGATCGAAGAAATCAATGCTTATGTTCCGGAAGAGGGTGCTAGCGTACAGGAGGCAAGACAGAATTTCGCTGCGAGATGGCAGGAAATCGGCTTCGTACCGTTCAAGGAGAAGGACAAGATCGCCAAGGCTTACAACGATGCCATGAATGCCAAGTTCCATGATGTACCTCGTGGAAACCGTGGCGGTTCGCAGCGCGCAGGCCAGGGCAAGTCAGAGAAAGACAAACTTATACAGAAGTACAACAAGCTCCAGCAGGATTTGGATACTTACGAGAACAACATCGGTTTCTTCGCAATGTCCAAGAATTCTCAGCCTCTCATCGCGCAGATGCAGGAAAGAATCGCTGAAGTGAAAGAAGAACTGAAAGATCTCGAAAACCAGATTCATTCTCTGGAAGAGGCTGAAAACAAGTAATTTACTTATTATTTCTAAATGAATAAAAATACGATTGTCGGCTTCGTGCTGATTGGTGTGATTCTTTTCGGTTTCACATGGTTCCAGTCGAAGCAATATGAAAAACAGGTAGCATATCAGGCTCAGCTGGATTCAATAGCCAGGGCAGAACGACTTGAACAATATAGGGCGGACAGCATTGCCGGAAGACTTCCGGTCGCTGATACGTCTGCAGGTGAAAGCTTCCAGACAGCATCGGCAGTGGCCGCAGCTCCTGTCTCCATTTACAAGGATTCGCTC
>CAKUJL010000276.1 GCA_934661715.1 uncultured Oscillospiraceae bacterium
TTGTGTCGATTGTATGAGTCGACAAATTTTCAGCTCCAGCAGAGCCCGCGGATAACAAACATACCGATTTGCTTGGGAGGTGGTTCCATTTCCCCGCGGAAAGCGCAAAAGCAGCCCCGGAAAACCGGGGCTGCTTTTTGGACAATTGCTGTTTTGCGATCAAATGTCGCCTTCGATGTCGATACCGAACTCATCGCCGGGGAGTTCTTCTTCGCCCGTCGTATCGGTCTCTTCCGTCGCCACGGGGACAAACTCCGTGATGTACGCGTCCTGATCGAGCCCCGCGAGGAAGCCCGGCAGGTTAATGACGACGCCGTCCATGTTGTACGGCAGCTTGATCTGGTAGGTCTGGGTGGTCTCATCGCCGCCCTTTTCCTGCGTGATCTCCAGCGTCATTTCGAAGTCCTGACCGATCCAGGTGGCCATGCCGCGCTCTTTGTCGTAGAGCTTGGCGACGCGCTCGTCGTTGACGTAGACGCAGACCTTGTACGGGGTCTCATACGTCTGGCCGTTATACTCGAGCTTGCGGTTGTCGAAATAGACGGTGTGGCCGCGGCCGATGACCATCATCACCGCGCCGATGGCGAGCAGGATGGCGATCGCGCCGAGGCGGAAGAAAAGCGTGCGTTTCGATTTCATTTCGCTTCCTCCTCCTTCTGCGCCGCGGCAAGCTCCTGACCGGCCATGCTCTTATTTCTGCGCTTTTTGGTTTCGTACATGATGAGCGCCACCGTGATAACGCCGTAGGAAATGAACACGCGGAAGTATTCGCCGATCATCGAGTCGCCGGTGATCTTCGCGCCCGCGGCGGGGGCCACGATGAACATCAGGTGGAACAGCGTCACGCCGAGGAAGACGTTGCCGATGGAGGCTCTGTCGACCGACGCACCGCCGACCAGCAGCGCCGCGATGCAGAACATACCGATCTGCGAGTGGGAGCTGTAGGTGGAGAGGTTGCCCATGTTCTGCAAATACAGGATCATGCCGAAGCCCGCAAAGACCGTGGACATGACGATCGAAATGATTCTCGTGCGCTCGACCTTGATACCGGCGTCACGCGCGACTTCCATGTCCTGGCCGACGGCCCGCATGTCCTGACCAAGCTTGGTCTTGCGGAACCAGATGATGAACAGGCACAGAAGGCCGATGAGGATGAACGTCAGAACGGGGATCTTCACGCCGTTTACGTTGATGGCCAGCAGGTTGTCGACGCACTGGCGCATGTTCAGTAAGCTCACCGTGTTGCGGATGCCGTAGCCGCGGGGCAGCTTGATCTCGCTGTGCTTGATGGGAATGATCGAGCCCATCATGTAAAGGACGACCAGCTGGTAGACGCCGTTGATGAAGAAGGAAATGATGTAGCTCGTGATCATTTCGCGGCCTCTTGCGCGGTTGAGCATGCTGCCGCAGAACGCGCCGAGCAGGATCGAAATGTGGATCGAGAGGATCATCGCCAGCACGACGCCGGGGATACCCCAGATCTGCCAGTCGGAGACGAAGATGAGCGCAATTTCGCCCGCCATCGCGCCGAGCGTCATACCGAAGTTCAGGCCCATACCGGCCATGATCGGAATGAGAAGGCAGAGGATGAGGAAGGTGTTTCGGCCCATACGGGTGACGATCTCATTGAGCAGATAGCTCGGCGAGAAGCCCGAAATGGGGATGCAGACCGCGCAGAAGATGATAAACATGATCGGCACGGAGTTGTTGGCCAGGAACTGACCGAAGGTCAGGCGCTTCTTTTTGGCTTTTACTTGTTTGCTCATTTGGATCCCTCCGTCTTTCTGGTCAGTGCATAGAGGATCATGCCGTTGGAGACGATCATACGGATAACCTCGCTCATGTCCATGTGGATGAGGGAGTTGAGGACCGTCGGCGTCATGGTCACGATGCCCTGGAAGAGGATGGTGCCGATGATGACGTTGGGGATCGACGCCTTGTTGACCGACGCGCCGCCAATCAGGATGGCCGCGACAGCCGGGAGCGTCATGTTGTTGGGCGCGGTGTAGAGCTGGATGAAGCCGAAGCCCTGCTCATAGACCAGAATGCCGACAGCGGCAAGCCACGTGGACATGACGACGGAAAGAAGGCGGATACGGTCAACGTCGATGCCGGAAGCTCTTGCGAACACCGGGTTCGAACCGACGGCGGTCATGGCCGTGCCGGTCTTGGTGTGCAAAAATGCCCACATGCCGAACGCCAGCAGCGCAAAGAACAGAATCGTTCCGACCGGAATAACGAGGTTCACGCCGATTGAGTTGAGGTCAATCCGCAGGAAGTTTGCCAGGACCTTGTCGTAGAAGCCTTCGAGCGAAATCGTCGTGCGAAGGCCCTTGC
>CAKUJL010000277.1 GCA_934661715.1 uncultured Oscillospiraceae bacterium
AAGAAGATTGTAGATCATTTCCTTTAGCAGCTGCGCAACACCGTCAATTTCCGCGTGCTCGCCCTGAAGCGCCAACCGCACCGACTGCCTGTCTGCAACCGGCCGCAAAGACGCCATCGCCTGCTCGGACAGCTCGTACAGATCGACCGGGCCGCGCTCAAATTCCGTGCTGTTTTCGTCCAACCGGGACAGCTGGATGATATCGTCCACAAGGCCGATGAGCCTGCGGCTCTCCTTATAAATATCGCCCGAAAACTCCGGAATCTTCTCCGGCGGGACAAGCCCCTCCTTCATGAGCTCGGCAAAGCCCGAAATAGAGGTCAGGGGCGTTTTGAGCTCGTGCGACACATTCGCCGAAAACTCGCGGCGAAGACGCTCCCGCTGCTCGCGCTCTGTCACGTCCATGCACAAAATGACCGCGCCCGCCACCTGCCCCGTGGCGACGACGGGGTTTGCAAGCACCTGCCAGCTGACATCGTCGATCGACAGCAGAAGCTCGGCGTGAGACCCCGAGAGCGCCGTCTCCACCGCGTCCAGAATTTCCGGACGGCAGTCCGCGTCATACAGCAGCTCGCCGGGCTTTACCTCCTGCCGCCCCAGAAGCTCAAAGGCGCTGTGGTTGCCCGATAAAATATGGAGCTTGCCGTCGACGAGGAGGAAGCCCTCTCGCATATTTTCCGTGATCGCCGTAAATTCGCGCTGGCGCAGCTGGAGCTCGTCCATCTGGCGGCCAATGGTGCGGCTCTGTTCGCGCAGCCGGTCAAAAAGGGGAGAGAGCTCCGGATAGCCGGGCAGCCGCGCGGGATTATCCAGATTGATGGCGTTGATGGGCTTTGTGATCTGCTGGGCCAGCCGGTAGGATAAAATGCCGCAGACGATGAGCACCACCGTCGCCACCCACAAAAACGGCGTCAGCATCATGATGATCATCGCGGGAAGCGAATTCTGCGTGCACGAGACGCGAAGCACCGTGCCGTCCGCCAGCCTCCGGGCATAATAATACGTGCGCTGCAAAAGCGTCTGGGAATAACGCGAGGCCTGTCCTTCGCCGGTTTCGAGCGCCTGCGCGATCTCCTCGCGGCCGGTGTGCGCGGGAAGGTCCTGCGCCGGTGCGGCGCTGTCATAGAGAACTGTCCCATCGGACGAGACCCAGGTCACACGGTCGGCGGGCTCGAAATCGTCCAGATAGCGTTCTCCCTGCGCGTTCAGTCCCTGCGAAACGGCGGCGGCCTCCGCCCGAAGCTGCGAAAACGCCTGATCCTCATAATTCCGGTACATGACGCCGAAAAACAAAAGCGCACACGAAAACAGCGCCAGCGCCGCGACCAGAACCGAATTGCGGAGAATTTTCCCCGTCATACGCCGGACCCCAGCTTATAGCCCACGCCGCGGATGGTCTCGATGAGGCTTCCGGCCGCGCCGAGCTTGACACGAAGCGTGCGGATGTGCACGTCGAGCGTCCGGTTCTCGCGCTCTGCCTCAAAGCCCCAGACTCTGTCCATCAGCACCTGCCGCGTCAGGACGATGCCCTGATTGTCTAAAAGAAGGCAAAGAAGCTCGAATTCCTTGTTGGTAAGCGTCACGTTTTCCCCGTCCACGCGGACAATGTGCTGCTCGGGGCTCACGTAAAGCGGCCCGATTTGATATTCGCGCACGGCCTGCGCGGGTTCGCTTCGCCGCAGCACCGCACGGATGCGGGCGATGAGCTCCAGCATACTGAAGGGCTTGGAGATAAAATCGTCCGCGCCGTTATCCAGGCCGATGACCCGGTCAAACTCGGAATTTTTCGCCGTCAGCAGCACGACCGGCAGCCGCCTCGTCTCCGGTGCGGCGCGAAGCTTTTTGAGGATCGCCAGTCCGTCCTCCTCGGGCAGCATGATATCGAGCAGCACGAGCTCGGGCTGCTGCTTCTCCAGCGCCTTCCAGAACGCGGACGGCAGCGCGAAGCCCGCGGCCTCAAAGCCCTGACTTTCCAGCGCGTAAATGACCAGCTTTCGAATGCTGTCGTCGTCTTCCAGCAGATAAATCATGCGCAAAATCCTCCATACTGCACTTGAAGATATGTCAATTTTATCATAACGGGCAAAAAAGCACAACTATTTTTGAAAAACACGCAGAAAAATCGCCGGAATCGGTTGCGCTTTTTGGGAAAATCCTGTATAGTGGAATCTATAGAAAATACTGGATAGCATGACGCGCGGCTTTCCCAGACGGATATCTGTCCGCAGCAAGCGGCTAGGGTGTATCTGAAAACTCCCAACGCACCCGGACAGCGGGTCTTTTCACGCTGCGCCGCGCCATTTTTCCTTGA
>CAKUJL010000278.1 GCA_934661715.1 uncultured Oscillospiraceae bacterium
CGGCAGAGCCGCCGGATAACATGAGTTTTCACTTGATTTCGCCCTGCGGGGCGAAACTCTACGAGGTTTTGACACGCGAAGCAGGGGATCCCCCCTGCTGTTTTAAGCTATGCGGGAGAAGGAAAACGAATGGTAAATAACAACGCTCCACTGTTGGAGATGCGAAATATCCAGAAGGACTTTTTCGGCAATCAGGTTCTGACGGACATCAACCTCACGCTCAAAGAGGGCGAGGTGCTGGGTCTCGTCGGTGAAAACGGCGCTGGCAAAAGTACGCTGATGAAAATCCTGTTCGGCATGGACGTCATCCGGGAAACCGGCGGCTACGGCGGCGACGTGCTGATCAATGGCGAGAAGGTCTCCTTCTCGACGCCTTTCGACGCGCTCAAGGCCGGCATCGGCATGGTGCATCAGGAGTTCTCTCTGATCCCCGGCTTCACGGCGACGGAAAACATTCTGCTCAACCGTGAGCCGAAGAAACACAATGTGGTGTCCGAAATTTTCGGAGACCGTCTCAACACCCTCGATTACAAGCAGATGAACGAACGCTCGGCGCAGGCCATTGAAAAAATGGGCGTTCACATCGATCAGCATATGGTCATCAGCGACATGCCGGTCGGCCATAAGCAGTTTACGGAAATTGCGCGAGAGCTGAGCAAGGACAACCTCAAGCTCCTTATTCTCGACGAGCCGACCGCGGTTCTGACCGAAAAGGAAGCGGCTGCGCTTCTCGATTCCATCCGCTCGATGGCCGCACGCGGCATTTCCGTCATTTTCATCACGCACCGCCTGCACGAGATCTTGTCCGTGTGCGACAAGGTCGTCATCATGCGAGACGGCGTCGTGGTCAAGGATACCCCGGCAAGCCAGACGGATATCCCCGAGATCACGCGCTATATGGTCGGCCGTTCGGTCGATCTGGCGGGCGAAAAGCGGGAGATCGTCGATCATTCCGGCGCGAAAACCATTATGTCCATCCGCAACCTCTGGGTCGACATGCCCGGCGAAACCGTGCGCAATGTCACGCTGGACGTGAAGGAAGGCGAGATCCTCGGCATCGGCGGCCTTGCCGGTCAGGGCAAGCTCGGCATCCCCAACGGCGTGATGGGTCTTTACGAAGCGGGCGGCACGGTCGAATTTGACGGCAAACCGATCCCGCTCAACAGCCCGAGAAAGTGCCTCGATGCTTCTCTGGCCTTCGTCTCCGAAGACCGGCGCGGCGTGGGTCTGCTTCTCGACGAGTCGCTCGAGTGGAACGTCGCGTTCCCCGCGATGCAGATTCAGAACAAATTCCTCAAAAAAATCGGCCCGATTACCTGGCGTAATGAAAAGGCCATCCATGATATAACGAAAAAATACATCGACGAGCTGATGATCAAGTGCACCAGCTCGTTACAGAAGGCAAAAGAGCTCTCCGGCGGCAACCAGCAGAAGATCTGCCTGGCCAAGGCGTTCGCGCTCGAGCCGAGATTCCTCTTCGTCTCCGAGCCCACCCGCGGCATCGACGTCGGCGCGAAGGCGCTGGTTCTCGACGCGCTCAAGCGCTTCAACAAAGAGTCCGGCGTCACGGTCGTCATGATCTCGTCCGAGCTCGAAGAACTCCGGCAGACCTGCGACCGCATCGCCATCGTCTCCGGCGGCCGGATCGCCGGCATCCTTCCGGCGACCGAATCGTCCGAGGCCTTCGGTACGCTGATGGTCAGTCAGGTGAAATAAGGAGGGCGTCATGAAAAAAACACAACAAGACAATATCTGGGGCCCCGAAAAGTTTAACCGCGAAATGAAATCGCTCGGCGAGCTGACGTCTTCGTTCGGTCTGCCGCGCATGATCATCACGGGCTTCCTGGTCCTTCTGTTCATCCTTGCGCCTGTCGCGGGCGCGGATTTTACCACGCAGATCACAAACGTCATCAACCGCTTCAGCTGGAACGCCGTTCTGGTTCTGGCAATGGTCCCGATGATCCACTCCGGCTGCGGATTGAACTTCGGTCTGCCGCTGGGTCTGGTCTCCGGCCTTCTCGGCGCGACGCTGTCCATCCAGTTCGGCTTCACGGGCGCGATGAGCTTCGTGATGGCCATCGTCATCGCAACGCCGTTTGCCTTCTTCTTCGGCAGCCTGTACGGCTGGCTCCTGAACAAGATCAAGGGCGGCGAAATGATGATCGCGACGTATGTCGGCTTCTCGTCTATCTCGTTCATGTGCATGATGTGGCTGCTGCTGCCGTACACGAGCCCGACGATGGTCTGGGGCTTTGCCGGCAAGGGCCTTCGCACCACCATCTCCCTCGAGGGCTTCTACGATAAGGT
>CAKUJL010000279.1 GCA_934661715.1 uncultured Oscillospiraceae bacterium
AGAGCCTCGGCGTGGCGATCATCCACCAGGAGCTCAACATGTGCCCGCATTTGAGTGTAACGGAAAACATGTTCCTGGGCCGCGAACGGTACAAGGGCCTCATCGTCGACAAGCGCGGCATGGAGGCCGAGGCCAAGCGAATCCTCGACGATCTGTGCATCGACATTTCCCCGAGCGAGACGGTCGGAAACCTCCCCGTTTCCAAGCAGCAGATGGTCGAGATCGCAAAAGCGCTTTCCATTAGCGCCAAAGTCCTCATCATGGACGAGCCGACGTCGGCACTGACGGCGAAGGAAATTGACGAGCTGTTCCGCATTATCAGGCGTCTGAAAGAGTCCGGCTGCGGCATCGTGTATATCTCGCACCGGCTGGAGGAGCTGCAGCACATTGTCGACCGCGTGACCATCATGCGCGACGGCCAGTACATCACCTCCATGAACTTCGCCGACACCACCATGCCCGAGATCATCACCAACATGGTCGGCCGCGAAATTAAAGAGCAGTTCCCGCGCATCTCGTGCGAGAAGGGCGAAAAGGTCTTCGAGGTCAAAAACCTCAATGCCGGACGCATGGTGCGGGGCATCAACTTCTCTCTTTACGCGGGCGAGATCGTCGGCTTTGCGGGCCTCATGGGCGCGGGCCGCACGGAAACGACGCGTGCCATCTTCGGAGCCGACCCAAAGACCTCCGGTGAAATTTATCTGGAAGGCAAAATGATCACCATCCATTCCCCGTCCGACGCCATCAAGGCCGGCATCGTTCTGGCCCCGGAGGACCGGAAAAAGGACGGACTTTGCACCAAGCTTCCCATCCGCGAAAATATCGCGCTGCCGAACCTCGATCTTCTGTGCAACGGCCTCGGCGTCATCAACCGGAAGAAGGAAGATGAAATGTGCGACAAGGTCGTGCGGGACCTTCGCATCAAGACGCCGAACGTCGAAATTGACGCGGCCGGTCTTTCCGGCGGCAACCAGCAGAAGGTCGTCGTCGGAAAGTGGCTGGCGCGGAACTCAAAGGTCGTCATCTTCGACGAGCCCACGCGCGGCATCGACGTGGCGGCAAAGGTCGAAATTTACAACCTCATGAACCAGCTCAAGCAGCAGGGCATCGCCGTCATGTTCGTCTCTTCTGAAATGCCCGAGGTCATGGGCATCGCCGACCGCATCCTCGTCATGTGCGACGGCAGAATCACGGGCGAAGTGATGGCGCGGGAAACGACGCAGGAAGAAATTCTGACGCTGGCGACCCGGTTTGAAAATAAATTTGCGGCGCAGAACGCTAAGGAGGAAGAAGCGTAATGGAAAACAGAAGGAAACTTACCGCCGTGCGCGGCATGGGTGCGGCGCTGGTCGGCTTCGCGGGCTGGGTCGTGCTGTATGTCGTCTTCGGCCTCATTGAACCGAACATCTTTACCACGAACAACATGCTGAACCTGCTGCGTTCGATGGCAAAATACCTACTCGTCGGCGTCGGTCAGGGCGTCATCCTGATCACCGGCAACATCGACCTTTCCATCGGCTCGGTCGTCGCGATGTCCGCGATGATTTCGGCCACGATGATGAGCCACGGCACGGCCGCCATCGTTGCGGTCTGCGCGGCGATCGTCTGCTGCCTGGCTGTCGGCGTCATCAACGGTTTACTCGTCGGCAAGTTCAAGCTCCCGCCGTTTATCGCAACGCTCGGCACGATGTTCTGCGCAAGAGGCATCGCCTACCTCGCAAACGGCAACCGCAACACCGACGCGATCGTCTCGGGTCTCGGCAAGGAAGCGGGCGACGCTTTCCAGAACTTCTTCTACTACGGAAAGACGCTCGGCATCTATAACGCGTTCTGGATCGCCTTCGTCATCTTTGCCGTCGTCTTCTTCATTATGAACAAGACCCGCACCGGCCGCCACATTTACGCCATCGGCTCGAACGTGGACGCGGCCAAGCTCTCCGGCATCAACGTCTTCGCGACCACCACGAAAGCCTACCTCATCAGCGCCTTCTGCTCTGCCATCGTCGGTTTGATCCTCGCCGGTCAGGCCGGTATGGGCAACATGGAAGCGGGCAACTCCTATGAAATGTACGGCGTCGCGGCAGGCGTCATCGGAGGCATCTCCCCTCTCGGCGGCAGCGGCTTACTTCTCGGCGCGTTCGCTGGCGCGGGTGTCTGGCAGACGCTTGAAAACGGCCTCGGCATCATCGGCGCTCCCGTCGGCATCCAGAGAATCGTCATCGGCGTCATCGTCACCGGCGCGGTTCTCATCGACGTCGTCTTCCGTCAGGGCACCAAGAAAGCGAAGAAGTAAGGGCAGCCC
>CAKUJL010000280.1 GCA_934661715.1 uncultured Oscillospiraceae bacterium
GGCAGCGAGAAATTTTCGTGCTGGGCAAGCCATTTTTCCGCAGGAATACTTTGCGTATTTCAAGGGAAAATGGCGCTGATCCAGCGCGGAAAGGCCCGCTGTCCGGGTGCGTTGGCAGTTGGAAGTATACACCCTAACCAAAACTCCCAAGGAGGAATTCCCCTATGAAACTGATGATCGCGTCCGATCTGCACGGCTCGAATTACTGGTGCACGCGGATGCTCGAATGCTATGAAAAAGAAGCGCCCGAGCGGCTCATTTTCCTCGGCGACATTCTCTACCACGGCCCGCGGAACGATCTGCCGCAGGAGTACGCGCCCAAGCAGGTCATCGCGCAGCTTTCGCCGCTTCAGGACAAAATCCTCTGCGTGCGCGGCAACTGCGACTGCGAGGTCGACCAGATGGTCCTGCCGTTTCCCGTGCTGGCGGACTACGGCTTCCTGCTGTTAAACGGCCGGGCTGTCTATCTGACGCACGGACACGTCATTAATAAAGCGCACCCCCTGCCGTTCGCGAAGGGCGATATCCTGCTCCACGGCCACACGCACGTCCCCACGTGCGAGGACTGCGGCGATTTCACCTACCTGAACCCCGGCTCTGTCTCGATCCCGAAGGAAAATTCCCCGCACAGCTACATGGTCTATGAGGACGGCCTGTTCTCGTGGAAGAATATCGAAACGGGCGAAACCTACCGGACGTTCTCCATTTCTTAAAAATCCTTAAATCGCCGGAAAAATTGCCCGTTTCCCGGAAAACCTGTTATGATAGAGGAAAGAGGCACAACTTTCCGGAGGGACGCTATGAAAAAGACGCAATTTGTTGCCCTGCTGCTTGCGCTTACGCTTTTGGCGGGGCTCATGGGCTGCGCGAGAAAAAGCCGCCGCCCGGCCCTTCCCGCAGCACCCCTACAGTCGGCCTTTTCGGCGGACGAGGCGGATACAGGCGAAGCGCTTACCGGCTCTGCCGCGCCGATGATGAAAAGCGAGATGGGCGAAGCGGGGAACGCACCGGTGGTCGAGAAGACGACCGAAGAACTCCTCGACGAGTTTACCGAGCCGCTGGAGGCAGAGGACGCGCTCTATCAGGACTACACGACAGAGCATCGCTCGCAGTATAAAATGCTGCGCCAGCGGCCGGAGGAGGTCATCGAGCTGGTGCTGCCGGAACTTTTGTCGGACGTGACCGCGCTTGAGCGCTACAGCGACGAGACCTCCCGCGCGACGCTTTTATACTGCCTGCTCAAGGACACGCTGCAAAACGAGCCCTTTTCGTGGGACGGCGACAGCTACCGGCTGCTGTCGGATATGCTGGCCGAGTTTATCCAGTTCGTGAGCGAAAAGGAGCTGACGCAGGGCGGCGTCTGGTTCACGGAAAACGCGCCGCTGACCGGCCTGTGCGCGGCGGTGCTGAAGAGCAGACCCACCCTGCGGCTCAACATGACGCCGTGTGAGACCATGACGAACGCGCAGGCACTGACGAATGCGAAGCGTGTCTTTGCCGCGGCGCTGGAAGGGAAGGATGCGGAAAGCTTCGGCTTTGACGCGTGGCCGGAGGATATTGCAAATGGCTTCGACTTCACGACCGAATGGACGCTTTCGCAGGCGGAGTCCGGCAAGGTGACGCTCACGGCGGCCGACCCGGATACGAAGCAGGAGGCCAGCCTGACCTACACCCCGAACGCGGCGGAGCTGCACAGCATTCTGTCTGGCTTCGGCACGCTGGAGCTTACAAAGCCGGATGGGGAAACGGTTACGCTGCGCACACAAAACGCGGACAGGAGCTTCACACCGGCCACGCAGAACGACCGCATCCAGGACTATGAGCTGGCGCTCGAAAACGGCGTCGAGATCGGCATGGACTACAACACGGTGCTCGCACTTCTCGGACCGACCTGTCAGGTGCCGTTCGATACGATAAAATGTCTGGAAAGCCGCGGTGTGCTGTATGGCTTTTACTATGATGAAAACCTCATTCTGCGCCTGGACAATATCAGCTTCCGCTTTGCGGAGGACACCATGACCGCCAAGACATCCGAGCTTCCGGCGGCACGTGGGATTTATCTGGGCGAGGCGATGCAGTCGGTCTTTTCGAAAATGCCGGCGTATGACACGACGCTCAAAAAATGGGCCATACAGGAGATATATGGCTGGGCAGACCCTGCGGGCGGCAAGGCGTCGCTTTCGTTCGTGGCCGACAGCTTCTATGCACTCACCATCGTGACGCCCAGTGGCCGTGTCTTCAGCATCACCTTCGCAAGACTCGACAACAGCGTCAAATGGATGGATATCTCATAA
>CAKUJL010000281.1 GCA_934661715.1 uncultured Oscillospiraceae bacterium
GTAAAAATATTGTTTTTATATGTCCCCCTGCACTGAAATAAAAACGCTCAATCACCATCATAAGTGATTGAGCGTTTTGCGCGCAAACTTAATGACATTGCTCATGGAGGGAGCATATCAAAGCTTTGGGAGGCTGCGTTTTTAATGACGCTCTTCCAGATACGAGACGGCCTTCAGAAGCACCGTATCCCGTCCGGCAAGCGTGTCTGATACGGTCTGTTCACACCAGATATCCGGCTGCACGCCATTGTTGCAGACCGGCGTTCCGTCTTCCATGACGCAGTTGTAGGTCGACACGGCGAAACGGAAGCCTCCGGGAAGCTCCTTAAATAAGAGCTGTCCGGTGCCGCCCGCGGTATTCGTGCCGATCAGGGTCACATTGGGCGCACCCTTCGCGAAAACAGCAAAGTCGTCTCCGGCGGAGGCGCAGTTCCAATCCGTTAAGACAGCGACGGGCTGCGTGCAGAGGCGCACAGCGGGCACTTCCGCTTCTGCCGCTTCGGTCTCGTTCGCATATTCGGGCGCGGACAGGCTCTTGTCGTAGGGAACAACATACCGGTGCGCGTACATATCCAGTCCGCCCTGATAATACTGTTCCAGATCAGAGCCGGGTTCGAGTTCTTCAAAATGGTCTTTCATTCCAAGCGCCGTTGTGACCTGCGTCGGGTCGACATACTGCTTGTAGACCGTCATCGTGCCCATATTCTCCGGCGCGGCAAAATGCCGCAGAACCGCAAACGCGTTGCCGTCGCTCCCACCGCTGTTTCCGCGAACGTCCAGAATGTAGGCCGTCGCTTTCTCACGCGTTTCGTCAATCCACGCGGCAAATTCCTCCGGCAGGGCAGGGTTAGCAAAGGACGTGATCTCTGCCACATAGATCGTATCCGCGACGACATAGCTCCTGAAAGAGTCATGGGCGGTCACATCGCGCTTCAGCTCCATGCTGAGATCATCCGGCAGCTGTTCTCGTTTCCCGGCGTACTCCGCATAGGACAAGGTGACATTGAACGCCGCTCCGTCCGGGGTCAGGCCGGAGACGGCCAGCTCTTTTGCGTCCTCGCGCAGGAGCATTTTATCTGCCAGCTTTTCCTCCCGCCTTCCGTGCGTGAAGCAGCCCACATAGAGGCCGTATTCCTGCTCTAAATACTCGCCCGTCGGAAGCCCATTGATCTCCGTGACCGTCGAGCCGAGCGGGATTTTGGCAAGCGTGCCGCGCGGCGCGGCGCTCAGGACGAAGGCGTCTTCCATGTACCGAAGCGAAATGGGCGAGACCCAGAATCCGCGTCCGGTTCGCAAGGCGGTCTGAAAGTCTTTATCAAGACAGCCCAGCTGTGTGTGCCCGTCACGAAGAAGCGCGGTAAACGCACTCAGTTCGTTATAATACGCATACAGGCTGTCCGTTTCCAGCACGCGAGCGATGGTGGCCTGATATTCTGCGTCCCAATCCAGCTCGGAAACCTGATCCCACATGCCGTAATACGTTTTTGCCGTCTCCCAGATGACGGACAGACCGTATACCTTTTCCTCGGCGGACAAAAAATCGCTTTCTGAAAGCACCCGGTGCTTCACGGTGCTTTTTTGCGCGTAGAAAATACCCGCGAGCAGAGCCAGCGCCGCGAGAACGGCCAGAAGCGCCTTCTTCTTCTTTTTTGTCATGGCAGCCGCCTCCTCAAAGTCTACAATGTGACGATCTCCACGACGGTCAAGGTATCGCCGCTGATCGTAAAGCGCACGTCGAAGCCCGCGAAGTTGAAGCCGTAGCGGCGCGTGGGGTCGTGCTGATAGCCGGGGCGAGGGTTCTGCCGGAGGGTCTGGAAGAGCCCCGCGCGTTTGTCCTCCGGGATTTTGGAAAGAAGCGCCTCCGGGAAATCGACCTCCAACGGCGCGGCGTTCCGGCTGTCAGAGAACGCGTCGACGGCGTCGGGGTGCGAATCGGCGTAGGGAAGATAGGGCTTGATGTCATAAATCGGCGTGCCGTCGGCCAGATCTGCGCCCGCGACAAAAAGAACGGGGCCGTCCTTCGTGTGAAGCTCTGCCTTCACGAGCCGGACACTTGACAGCCCGATGGGGTTCGGCCGGAACGGCGAGCGCGTTGCAAACACGCCCACGCGCGTTTTTCCCCCGAGCTTCGGCGGCGCGACCGTGGGGGCCCACTGCCCGTCGGGAATGCGGTCAAAGCGCCAGATGAGCCACAGATGGCTCCAGCCGTCAATACCGCGCAGACAGTCCGGATTGCGATAGGCGGGCTCAAACACGATCTTTGAGACCAGCGCGTCTGCCAGCCCCGAC